>JAKQOF010000013.1 GCA_029565375.1 bacterium | reverse complement strand
GCCGCAGTAAAAAAGTAGTTGCTGTTGAGTATGACGGCGAACTCGCCCGCAAGTTGCCTGCGCAATTTCCTGGGAAGAACCTTGAAGTTATTGAAAGCGATATCTTGTCGTTTGACTTGTCTACATTACCAAAGGACTACTCGGTTGTTGCAAATGTTCCCTATTACATCACGAGTAAAATCGTACAGCTGTTAATGACAGCCGATAACAAACCAAAAATGACGGTGTTGTTAGTACAAAAAGAGGTTGCCGAGCGACTTGCAGCGCGACCAGGTCAGATGAGTATCTTGGCGGTCAGTGCGCAACTCTTTGCCGATGTAACGCTTGGTGACGTTGTGCCGGCTGCGTTGTTTACCCCGCCACCAAAAGTCGACAGCCAGGTTGTGATTTTGCAAACTCGACTGGCACCGTTTTTGACCGATATTGATGAAGCAGATTTCTTTCGCGTAGTGAAAGCTGGTTTTTCAGCCAAGCGTAAGAAGCTACGCAGCAGCCTGTCGGGTGGTCTCAAGATATCTAAAGACGAGGTTGAGGCCTTGCTGCGTAAAGCAGACATTAGCCCTGACTCACGTGCTGAAGCATTGTCGCTCGATGATTGGGCACGACTAACGCGCATTGTTGGCTGATGACGCTCATGCTAAAATAGCCGAAAGGATATATTGTGCATATGGGCAAGACACACAATCTACAACGCGGCTTTACTATTATAGAATTATTGATTGTCGTTATTATTATCGCACTTTTGATTGGAATCGTGGCAGTTGGGTATGGTGCTGTTCAGCGTAATGCAAAGGACACTAGTGTCCTGTCTGACATCGATGCTGTTGAGGGCGCACAAACACGATACGGATTAAAAAATGGCGTAGCAGGTAAAGCATGGTATTCGGGCAGTGGTATCGACACTGATCTCGGTTTTACTCCAAGCTCCGAAAACGTTATCGATGTTGTTGTGAGTTCAGGGGAATACTGTATTCGAGGGTATAATCCATCTGGAAATAAGAATACGATTGATAATTCTTTCACACGCGGCTCAACAGACGATGCGTGTGAACTATTGGCAGCATCAGTAGCTGCTGGTGGGACAGGCGACGCACCAATAATCGGTTGGTGGAAGCTCAACGGAACTTCTATAGATGCAAGCGGTAATGGCTACAATGGTGCAGTCCTAGGTGCTAGTATAGCGACCGGTCAACAAGGTACGACAAACACAGCCTACGATTTTAGCACTGGATATATTGACTTAACGAACTCGTTTTGGTCGGGTAAATTCCAGGATATGCCGGGCAACACTCATAACTTCAGCCTTAGCGCATGGGTACGTCCAAGCTCGTATCCCGCAGAGAACGCAACTATCGTGGGGCAGCGTTATCAAGATGCAATGAACTTTGGAATGAAGCCTAACGGTAAGTTATATTTGCGTATGGACGACACTGCATTAGGCGGCGCTAGCACGACGATTAGTCTCAATACCTGGCATTTTGTGACCGCTGCTTTTACAAGTACTGGCTCTGCTTCAAGTAGTGTTACGTATTACTTAGACGGGAATGCCGATGGTACCGAGTTGTTATGGGACGGCAGCGGAGTGGGAAGTGGATACAATGATTTATTTATAGGATGGCAGAATCGTTCGGGAGTAAGCGCCAGTAGTTATTTCCCGGGTTTGATTGACGATGTAAGGATTTATAACAAAGTTCTGAATCTAGCCGAGATTCAAGCTCTCTACGCAGCTGGTGCAAAATAAGCATAAGTAGCCTGCGGTAGTCTATAGGCACAGCCTCTGATACAATGGTACTTAATGGATAAAAAACTATATATCGCAACTGCCATTCCGTATGTCAACGGCACGCCGCACATTGGTAATGCACTCGATTACTTACTTGCCGATATTTGGACACGATATCAGAAGCAAAACGGACATGACGTTCGTTTTCAAGTTGGTACAGACGAGCATGGTAACAAGATTGCCGCCAAGGCAGCTGAGTCAGGTGTTGACCCAAAAACATATACCGATTCAACCTATGTGAACTTTGAAGCACTTATTAAAAAAGTCGACGCCCAATACACCGATTTTATTCGCACAACTGACGAACATCACGTTGCTGCCGTACAATATATTTGGCAAACACTCGCGCCGTATATTTATAAAGGTACATACCAAGGCTGGTACTGTGTTGGCCACGAAGCGTTCTTTACTGACAAAGAAGTTCAGGCAACAGGTGGCGTTTGTCCAGACCACCAAACACCGTATCAACAAATCAGCGAAGACAATTACTACCTGAAAACGAGTGCTTTTACCGACCGTGTGCGTGAGGCGATTGAAACTGACGTTATGCAAATTGTTCCTGAGTTTCGTAAAAAAGAGTTTTTGGATTTGATGAAAGATGGTTTGCAGGATGTCAGTATCTCGCGCCCGCGCAGGAATCTGAGTTGGGGAGTGCCAGTCCCTGGTGATCCAGACCAGATTATGTACGTGTGGATCGACGCGCTTGCAAACTATATCACGGTGCTTGGGTATCCAGACAAACCTGACTGGCAAGAATATTGGCCAGCTGATGTGCAGGTGATTGGTAAAGACATTTTGCGCTTTCACGCGGGCATTTGGCCTGCTATGCTACTTGGCCTGGGGCTTGAGCTACCAAAGAAGCTCCTTGTTCATGGATTTGTCGTTGTTGGTGGTGAAAAGATGAGCAAAACCGTCGGTAATGTCGTTGATCCAAACGAGATTATCGACCAATACGGTCTTGATGCCTTTCGTTACTTCTTTTCCCGGCATATTCCAACACTCGATGACGGCGACTTTACGTGGGAAAAGTTTGAGAATGCTTATAACAGTGAGCTGGGTAACGACCTTGGGAACTTAATTCAACGCGTTGCCAGCATGATCACCAGATACCAAGCAGGTGTTATCGGCGAAGCACCACAAGGCGAACACGATATGAGTGCCTATCATGAAGCGATGGAACGACTGGAGTTTAACAAAGCGATCGATGAAGTGTGGGCAATGGTTCGCAGCCTCAATCAGTACATCGAAAACGTGAAGCCATGGGAGATTGCAAAAAAGATTGCAACTGACCAAGAAGCTGCCTCTCACCTGAGTGAAGTGCTGGCATTTTGTGTGGGCGCGCTGCTTCAGATTGGTGACTTGTTGGTGCCATTCTTGCCAGGTACAGCCGCCAAGATTCATCATACATTTGAGACCGGCGTGATTGTCCCAACAGAGGGCGTTTTGTTTCCAAAGGTGTACATTCATACTGCTGACCCTCACGCGCTCAAGGCATAGTTATGTTAATCGATACACATTGTCACATTCACGAAGCAGATTATCCACTTTCGATTGATCAGACAATTCAACATGCACATGATAGCGGTGTGGATCAGTTTTTATGTGTTGGTACGAGTATCGATAGCTCACGACGTGCAGTTGCATTTGCTGCCGAACATCCTGAAGCCTTTGCGACAATTGGCGTGCACCCTCACGATACAAAAGACGGTTGGCAGGAGCTGACGACCATCATAGATAAAAGCGTTGTCGCTATTGGTGAGATTGGCCTTGATTACTATTACAACCACAGTCCGCGCGACATACAAATAAAGGCACTTGAATGGCAGATTGACCTCGCACTCAAGAACAACCTGCCGATTGTTTTTCACGTTCGGGACGCTTTTGACGACTTTTGGCCGATATTCGATAGCTTTACAGGCATAAAAGGTGAGCTACATAGTTTTACTGATAACGCCGTCAAGCTGGAAGAAGGTCTAAAGCGGGGTCTGTATGTCGGGGTGAATGGGATTAGTACGTTCACCAAAGATGATGCGCAAAAGGCTGTTTTTGCATCAATTCCACTCGATCGTTTGCTCCTTGAGACGGACGCGCCCTTTCTCACACCAGCGCCACATCGCGGTACACCAAACGAACCTGCGTTTGTTCGCTATATTGCCGAGTATCATGCAAGGTTGCGCAACATATCCGTTGAAGAAGTCGCTCAGGCGACGACAGCAAACGCACACAGCTTATTTTCTCTGTAAACTGGTATAATAAAGCGGTGAACACGGAGTTAATCTATCTTGATCATGCCGCGGCGACACCAATCGATCCGCGTGTTTTAGCTGCGATGCAGCCGTATTTTAGCGATGCGTTTTATAATCCATCTAGTCCATATGCGCCAGCAATTGTAGTCAGGCGTGATTATGATGAGGCCAAACACACACTTGCTCAGGCAATTGGCGCAAAACCTGACGAACTTATAATTACTGCTGGAGCGACCGAGTCGATTAATTTGGCATTTCATAGCGTTAGCGGTCACGTTGTTGTGCCGAGTATCGAACACCATGCGGTGCTAGCTGCCGCGAAGCAACACGACCATACAATTGTGGCTGTTGATCCAAAAGGCATGGTCAGTGCGCAGACTATTAAAGATGCGATTACCGAACACACACAACTTGTCAGTGTGGCCATTGCCAACAACGAACTTGGGACGATTCAACCCCTTCGCGATATTGCACAGGTGATTAGGATCGAACGTGAACAACGGCTTGCACGTGGTGACACAACGCCAATCTATCTACACTGTGATGCGTCACAGGGTGTTGGCCAACTTGATATTAACGTCGCGCGTTTAGGTCTTGATATGTTGACGCTTAATTCTGGCAAGATGTATGGTCCAAAACAAGTGGGGCTGTTGTGGGCGGCAAGTCATGTACACATCGAGCCTCTTATCGTTGGTGGCGGGCAAGAACGCGGGCTCCGCAGCGGGACTGAAAATGTTGCTGGTGTTATTGGCTTTGCCAAAGCGCTAAGTCTTGCAAGTGAGCATCGTAAGTTTGAGTCAGAACGCTTAGCTAAACTGCGTGATCGTTTGCACCAGCGCTTGGCCGAGGCGTTTCCCGCTGCTGTTTTTTCTGGTCATCAAAAGCACCGTTTGAGTGGTCATTTGCATGTATCGTTTCCGAATATTGATGGGGAGCGATTAGTATTTGCACTGGAGAGTCGAGGTGTGTTAGTTGCGACCGGTAGTGCCTGCGCAGCCAACAAAGGCACGCGTTCACACGTGCTGACCGCAATTGGCCTAGCACCTGAAGTAGCTGATGGTAGCCTGCGTTTAACGCTCGGCCATGCCTCAAATGACGAGACGATAGAGAAAGCTGGAATTATATTGATTGAAGAGATTCAACGTGAGTATGCAAGGACGCAGGCATGATACGATTTTTACTTGTCATCCCACTATTTATTGCCGCGCTGATTATTGGCATTAGCATTTATTTGCAGCCCAACGACCTGGCGACCTGCAACGATATTGTTGGAACGTCTGATCCATGTCAAAAGGTCGATGCAATCGTAGCGATTAGCGGCGGCGATACCAACGCTCGTACAGACGAGGCGATTCGTATGTACAAGAACGGCTGGTCAAAAACGTTGGTTTTCTCGGGTGCTGCAGAAGACAAAACTGGTCTGAGTAACGCTGAGGCAATGAAACGCCGAGCAATCCAAGCCGACGTACCGAGCTCTGCAATTATTCTTGACGAACTATCCGAGACGACTAAACAGAATGCTGAGAATTCAAAAACCATTTTTGATACGAACAATATTAAGACGATTATATTGGTTACCTCTGGGTATCATCAGCGCCGTGCAAGTCTTGAGTTTCACAAATATGCAGAGAACGTCACAATTATGAACCATCCTGTTGCCAGCGATCAGGACTGGTCATGGCTGTGGTGGACAGGACCTCGTGGCTGGACGCTTGCAGTGACTGAGGTGTTTAAAACAATCGTTTTTAACTTTGGAGTTAGTCAGTAATGGCGCAAAAAGTATACGTTGGTATGAGCGGCGGCGTTGATTCGTCATTGACTGCTGCGCTTTTGGTTGAGCAAGGTTACGACGTGACGGGTGTGTATATGAAAAACTGGACGCAAGATTTGCCCGGTATGCGTTGCCCGTGGGCAGATGATTTGGCGGATGCAAAAAGAGTGGCAGTACAGCTGGGAATCGACTTTAAAGTTTTTGACTTCGAAAACGAGTATCGACACAAGGTTGTCGACTACATGATTGATGAATACAAAGCAGGCCGAACACCAAATCCAGACATTATGTGCAATCAAGAAGTGAAGTTTAAGCTCTTTCTTGAGGCAGCGCTTGAGGACGGTGCTGATTTGATTGCGACTGGTCATTATGCGCGAGTGCACGACGGCGTGCTGAAGCAGGCAACGGATACCAACAAAGACCAAACGTATTTTCTCTACCGTGTCACTGGTGAAGCGCTATCTAAAACGTTGTTGCCACTTGGTGAGTATACCAAGCCGCAAGTCCGCGAAATGGCCAAAGAACGAGGCCTCTACACCGCAGGCAAAAAAGATAGCCAAGGCATTTGTTTTGTTGGCAAAGTGGGTATTCGAGACTTTTTGTCACAGTACGTACAGCAGACACCGGGAAAAATTATTGATAAAGCAACAGGTAAGGTGCTTGGTCATCACGACGGTGCAATCTTTTATACGCTTGGGCAACGCCATGGCTTAGAGCTGGGCGGTGGGTTGCCGTATTATGTAGTCGGCAAAGATATGGATAAAAATGAAGTCTATATTACCACTGATCTCAACGACGGTGCATTGTGGAAGGACACGGTTGAACTTGCCAGCGTCCATTGGATCAACGACGCACCAGCAGAAGGCGAATATGACATACGCGTGCGCCACCGTGCAGCGTTGGTAAAAGC
>JAKQOF010000064.1 GCA_029565375.1 bacterium | reverse complement strand
CAGGGATATTAATTTGGAAGAATCCTTCGACGGCATAGTCAAACGACACGTCCAAAATTGTGTCGGTCAAGCTGGTAGTGCCCCACGCCTGCAAACGCTCGGTAATAACGCTGGCTGGACTTTTGGGATTACTGAATATCAGCTCGAACCCAATAATGTTGCCGTTCTCTTTCAACCCTTCAAGCTCAGGTCCGGTCAGCTGCACGAATGATTGTTCTTTTACGTATAGCTGCAGTGCAACATTACCCCATGCATCACAGCGAACCAACAATGTCTTTAACATGAAGGCACGGATGTCGGGTTTGCTGCGCAATAGGTCGCGCATAGCAACCGCTGCTTTGTTAATGTTGGGATGTGCCAAACTGGTGCCTTCAACCGGGATCTTACCATGTGTGCCGCGTCGAAAGAACGCCAGGTCCATTTGTTCGCTTTCTTTATCCCAGTACCAGCTAAATTCGATTTTGTTGCGGTACTCATATATACGCTCGTCGCTATACACTTCGATCGCTTCGGGCAATACGATATCGTGCAGTTCAAAGGCTTCTTCGATAAGTGCTGCTTTGTAGTGCTGTTCAGCCGTAAAGTCCATAATTTGCCATGGACTAGTCGAAAGATAACTGTCTTCGTCTTTTGCCGTTATGCGTTCAGCACTTGGCGTAATGACTTCAATAACGACACCTTCGGCTAGGTTCGACTTTTTCTTGGTCATCTGAACTTCAACTTGTTCGCCCGGCAGGCCACCCCATACAAACAATTTGCGACCACCTTCAAGGGTGCCAAGAGTTTGTCCGCCACCAACAATTTTGTCGAGTGTGACGTTTACGATAGGTAAGATTTTTTTGCTCATCTGTATATCATACCATTTTGATGTCGAAGGAGATGTAAATATTGCTTTTTACATTCAAATATGCTATAATAATAAAATATGAATTTGTCTTTAGCGGAACTTCGGCAGCAATACCCAACGGTTGATCGGGTATACGGTCAATCACCTCCCCTGTCGATCGATGGGATTGCCAAGCTTGCTCCTAATTTGCATCTTGTCGATGATCGGATTGAATATCTTGATGGTATTCGCGCAGAGGATTATGGTAGAGCTCTCACTATATCTGAAGTTTTGCGTGAAATCCCACCCGAAGCAGTCGTTGATCATATTGGTGAGGACGTGGCAGCATGGCTATCGATAGGCAGTGTTGTCCAAGGCCATAACGACGCAATTAACAGGGTACTAGAAAGTAAGCTTGGATATGATATCGGCGCTCTCAATACGGCTAGATTATGGTACTGGCGTAAACTTGGAGCACGACCAACTAAGCATGTTTTGGCTGAGTATGGATTGATGCAATCAATGCGTCATGGAGCACTAGATAGTATTGACTTACCCCAGTTACTCCATGATAACGCGATTAAGGATGTTGAGCTGGGCGCCGCTCGAATTAGTAATTATGAGTTGGCACCGCTCGAGCTTAATTCAGACGGGGAGCGTATTGTAGGAACTCCGAAAAACTTCAACACTCGTCCAAGCGAGGGCATATGGTATGACGTCTACCTTGATGCACCCACCGGCTTTATGGTCACGTATAAAGATGTTCCACATGCGATGGCAGCGGTTGCAATGGAGACGCCAGTTGAATTAATGATTCATCAGTTGCAAGGTGTTAATCCTAAGCGTATCGATACGACTCTACCGAGGGGAGAACAAATTATAGGAAATATTTCTGCTAGAGGTCTTGCACCGTTAGACTGGCGCAAAATGATGGTTGATATTAGTGAACAGCTTGCTCTTCAAAATAACGCTACATCACTTGGTATTCAGGCTGGAGAGAATAACAGTTGGCGAAGGCAAGGTAGCGATGGCAGCGATCCTCATATGACCAAAGAAGATGGTGAGCGCTCTTATGACGCTCCTGCCAGGCGACTCGGCTTCATGCTTAAACAGGATGATCCTGTGGGAAACTGGCATCGTGACATCAGCAAAGTATAGCCTATACTGTAAGTATGACTGCTGAAACTTTCAATACATCCAAAAGTGTTATTCGTACCTATCTGACGCTCACCTTGTTTAACACTCTCGCAGCTTCGCTTATTTGGGGTGTGAACACTCTTTTTTTGCTGGATGCAGGGTTGAGTTTGGCGCAGGCGTTTATCGCCAACGCGTTCTTTACGATTGGTATGGTTGTGTTTGAGATTCCAACGGGTGTGATTGCCGACAGTCGCGGCCGTCGTTTGTCGTATATGCTTGGTTTGATCACGCTCGCCGTCTCTACATTTGCGTATTTATTGATGTGGATGACACACGGGCCTTTTATTGGATGGGTTATTGCGTCGCTGGCATTGGGGCTTGGCTTTACGTTCTTTTCCGGTGCGACCGAAGCATGGCTGGTTGATGCGCTGAAGTTTACAAAGTTTAAAGGTCAACTAGAGTCTGTGTTTGGTAAAGCGCAAATTGTTGGCGGCGTTGCGATGCTAAGCGGGTCTGTCATTGGTGGATTGATCGCGCAGTTTACAAACCTTGGCGTCCCCTACTATGTTCGTGTCGGATTGTTGCTGGTCACATTTGTTATTGCAGCTGTATATATGAAGGACCTCGGGTTTACACCAGAAAAAGGCGAAAGCTATCGCAAGGAGGTCAGGCAATTGTTGCGTCTATCTATTAAATTTGGCCTAAAAAACCCTCCTGTTCGCTGGGTTATGCTGTCTGCTCCATTTATCTCGGGCGTGAGTATTTATGTATTTTATGTACTTCAGCCGTACTTACTGGGCCTTTACGGCGACTCTACTGCATATTGGATTGCAGGTCTGACCGCGGCAATTGTCGCTGGTGCGCAAATAGCGGGTGGACTAACGGCGCCTCTGGTCCGTCGTTTATTTAGAAAAAGAACCACACTATTGTTACTTGGTACATTCGTGAGTGCTGTGGGGCTGCTGCTGATGGGTGTTATTGCGAATTTTTATGTCGTGCTTGCGTTGATAATTCTTTGGGGGTTAATTGCTGCAGCTATTACGCCAGTGCGACAAGCTTATATGAATAGTTTGATCCCCAGCAAGCAACGCGCAACCGTATTGTCGTTTGATTCACTCTTGGGTTCGGGTGGTGGCGTTGTTAGCCAGCCTTTACTGGGTAAGTCGGCGGATATGTGGGGATATGGAACGTCATACCTCATCGCAGGCGTCATCCAAATGGGCGCACTCCCCTTCTTGGCACTGGCTAATAGGCTGAATAAGTCAGCAGATACAAAGACATCTGATTCGTAAGATAAATCCTATCCTTCAATTATCAAGCGTTTGATAACTCAAGGATAGGGACAGAGGAGACGCGGGAAAGCGCCTCATGTCCCCAATCGGGGTGAAGCGGTTACCGACGTCGGCCACCAGTACGGCTGAGGTACTGACGATTCTTACGCATGCGACTCTCGTAGAGCGGTAGCTCCAACTTGAACGACTCGCTTTCGGCGTATACGTCCGAGTTGGTGATGGCCTTGCGGACCTGCACCGGCTCGCCGAACTCAACTCGGTAAGCCTCCGTCAGGACTTCACCGAAGGCCTTTCGGAACCATGCGAACGGGTCTGCATCAGGAACTGGCCTGACATGGTTCATGTACCAGACCTTTGCCATGAGGTTACGTACGAGCCCTTGACGGTACAAGAACTCATGGCCACCTTTGTCGGGGTTCTTGCGGTAGTTGTCCTCGTAGGCCGACCCCCGCGTGGTCCACTTGGCCACGCTGTCCGGTTCCTCGTGTGCCCGCACGTAACTGGCACGACGACGGTTGAAGCTCCGCAGTGCGCCGAGTACCAAGTTGCGCTCTTCGCGCTTCCTCTCTTCCTCGGTCATGCCGTTGACCTTCGCGACCCATGAGGCCGGAAGGTTGGCTATTGTGAATTGCATCGTGTCTCCTCTGTCGAGGTGCATCTTTCCGCCCCGGCCAGGCGTAAAGTCTGCACCAGGTGTACTTGATAATTTTATTATATCATAAAAACATATTATTTTCAATGTAAGGATTGAGCTCAACGTGAATCTAAGCTATAATATGCAAGCTATTGGGATGTCGCCAAGTGGTAAGGCACTGGTTTCTGGTACCAGCATTCGGGGGTTCGAATCCC
>JAKQOF010000061.1 GCA_029565375.1 bacterium | reverse complement strand
TACCTTTTTGCAGTTCCAACTTCATAATAATTACTGTTGTACGTACTCGGTACTTGAAGCGGTCGTCAGTGTTCGTGCAACGCTACTATTCTTGACGGTTTCAAGTGCTGTCAGACGTGCATTTTCTATTTCAAGGTCACTCTTTTTTGTACTCAAGTCTGCAATCTGGCTATCAATCTTTTGTGATTCATAGTCGTAGCTTGTCGCACGAGTTGCTTGCGTCAAATAAATCAGGCCCAGAACGGTGATCATCAATGCAACAAGAACGGTGTGTGCTACCGGACCAAGTTTGACAGATGAAGCAAACGCGACAGTGTTTTGATTGCGCGACCAGTTTTGTTGACGACGACTCGTAAACGACTGAGTATTTTGGTAATAAGACATGTGGTGGTGTTTCTTTTTTAGTGTTTGTGTATGTGGTGCCCTACTGCTTGTTATAAGCAGTAGGGCTTGTTGTATTACTTTACGCGAACGGTAACAACTTGTGTTACGTCTGCGTATTGTACAGGGATGTGAATTGGCATGGTGTTTTGCCCCTTCCTTCTGTGTTTATTTTTTCACTGCGGCCCGTAGCTGTGAGCTTCGTGCGCGCGGATTGTGAACATCGTAGGTGGCTCCGCTCATTGGCTTTTTGGTCAGTGGCAGTAATTCAGCTTCAAGACCGAGTTCAAATTGTTCTTTAAAGAACCGTTTGACTAATCGATCTTCAAGGCTGTGAAAGCTAATGATGCCGACTCGCCCGCCTGGTTCTAATAGGTCGGGCAAGAGTGGCAACAGGTCTTCGACCAGCCGTAGCTCGTCGTTAACCGCAATCCGGAGTGCTTGAAAGGTGCGCGTGGCAACGTGGGTTTTTTTCCATTTGCCATGATAGGTTGTCTTAATCAAAGTAGCGAGTTCCTCTGTGGTTCGTAGCGGTCGCGCCGCGACAATTGCTTTCGCAACGTTCTTGGCAAATCCAATTGGCTCTTCGCCATATTGGTGTATGATACGCGTGAGTTCACCCTCTGAGGCGGTGTTAACAAGCGTTTCTGCGCTAACGCCCTGACGGCGATCCATGCGCATATCAAGCGGCCCACTATTTGTAAAAGAAAACCCTCGTTCACTCTGATCGAGCTGTGGTGATGACACCCCCAAATCAACCAGTACGATGTTATACCTCTTCCCCTCTTGTATCAGCTGTTTGGCAGCGGATACAAAGTCAGTATGAAGTAACCGAACCCCAAGGTCAGATAGTGGCTTCAAACGCTCGATAGCGTAGTCGTCACGATCAACCAATGCGGCATCGGTATAGTTTTCAGTCCTTTCCATAAACGCACGTGCGTGACCACCATATCCAGCAGTCAGGTCGAGATAGCTCTCCCCTTTTATTGGATCTAATAGTTGCAGCGTGGTTTCAAGAAGAACTGGAACATGTAATGCGAGCGACTCCTGAGAGTCACTTGATTGTGGTGGATGTTCTTTAATACTCATGTGCCCTTCCAATATACCATGGACTGACACGTCGAGATCACCTAACCGATAGCAAGGCTGTTTGTTTTTATCTGTGTTTGTTTTTTTATAAGTGACTGAATACGTACAGGGGGCTACGATGTAACTCATGTCCTGTGCGATATTCAATTGAGAGACTTATGTGTAGGACTACCCGCAAAAACAAGTTTTTGTGGGGGCCCCGTGTGAGGTGGAGTTTTTGGGAGGTGTGTTTTTGAGGAAGGTACGCGGACTTTTTTAAAGTGGTTCCGAATTCCACGCCTTACTACCAGATAGTTGATCTCGAGAGTGTTTCTTAACGTGTGCTACTTGATTGTTAAAGTGCGGTTTGAAAAAAATAACTTATTCGCTGTCTTGTGCCAGAATACGCCAATAAGCGCCAGCACGTACAGCTACCAACTCGCGATTGATTTTGGCGTAGTCAAGCAAATGTTGCTCGATCATCACTCGACCTTGTTTTTGGTCAAGTTCTGCCTCTGTCTTTCCGCGACGGAATTGAACGTTCAAATCAGCAATCTTCTCATCGAGAATATTGCCGTTTCCCGTCAAAGCCGCTTCAACTTCCCTATCCCAAATTGCTTTCGGATATAAGTGAAGATATTGGCCAAAGCCACGAGTCAGTACAACGCCGCTGATAAATTCATTGCGAAGCTCGGCCGGTATTGTTAACCGACGCTTGTCGTCAAGCTTCCTCTGAAAATAATCTACGCTGGCCATGTTGTTCTCGATAGGCTCCGTGAGGTTATTTTTAATGTAGTGGTTGTTTGTTTTATAGGTGGTGTGAGCCACTGCTTTGCCACTGGACTCATCATACTACCCACAATTACCCACTACAACCCCTATTTTTGACGGAATCTCCCACTAGTACAATTGTTATTCACAGTTCTGTGGATAAGTACATCGTATTACAGAGGTAAATGCATTGGATGTAACGATTCAACAAAGTGTTGTCTATTTTTCGTACGAAATAATGTCACTAATGCGCTCGATGTGCGTCACATGCGCCGGCAATGAGCCTTCTTGAAATGGTTTGACATCACCATCGATTACCACCCAATATCCTCGTGCCTGGGCCGGCAAGCCTTCAAACGCAACAGCACGGTCATCGATCAACACAACATGGTCTGCATGCACAGGGTCTCCATTAAAGACACTTGCTGCAATATCAAAGCTCCCTTGATCATTTTGCCACGAGGCAACAAAGGCTGCCTTGTTTTTATGTGACGCTATCATACGTGGCATATCACCCAGTCCAGCAGCTTTAATCTTTGCAATCTGCCACCGCTGCTCTCCGTGTGTAATAATGCCAAATTCTTTCTCTGCTGTCGTCAACCAATCGATCAATTCACGTGCGCCTGGTTCGAGCAAACTACCCGCTGATGCCTGTCCACGACGGATAAATTCGCTCTCAATGCGTTCTCCATTTTCAGGTGTCGTAATACTCGCCAAATAATCAAACACAAGGAACGTTTCGCCAGTTGCTTCAACATGTCGTCTGGCCACCATTAATTCACTCATATCGACATCTGTCAGGTCGGTTATAACTTCTTGAAGTAGTCCAAAACATGCATCGACGTTGCCTAGACATCGATCAAAATCGACTGCATAAAATGTATCAACTGTTTTCATTATCGTTCCTTGTGCGCCTTATAGATATCCATCAGTGACCATGCAACTGCTTGTGCGTCGTGTCGTATCAAGGACCTGACCGCAGGAATGGTATCGGATGAATTACTCTGCGCCATTTCCCCTAAATAATTGCCGGCATGTGTTTTGTAGTGACTGCGGACTAGTTTTTCACTATCAACAGCGGTCAAGTATGCGTCCTCCGCTTTGTAGCGTTCAGCAACATCTTCGCTTGGCTGCTGTTCGTTATATAGCACATAGTCTAAAAATTCGCCGCCTGAAAAGCGTTCGATTTCTGACACATGATCGCTCACCGTAAAGCCTGCTGTCTGGCCCGGCTTCGTTACCAAGTTTGATACGTATACTTTCAATGCCTTTGTGCGCCGTAGCGCATCTCCAATCCCATCGATGATGAGTAGCGGCCCGAGTGACGTATACAAATCACCTGGTGTCACAACGACAATGTCGGCTTCTTCAATCGCCTGAATCGCCAATGGGTTAGGTGTTGGGTTTGGTACTAATGAAAGATGTGCCTGTCGTGGGTCAAACTGAAAGTACTGCGCATCAATCACCCGTTCACCGTGCAAAATAATACTCGCATCAGCCCATTCCATTTTTAAGCGGACATTATCAAGCGTCGCGGGAATCACCGATCCGTTAACACGCAAGATCTCTGACGCAGTCGCAACCGCTTCTGAAAAGCTTCCCGTCATTTTCTCTAGTGCGGTTAACAAAATATTGCCAAACGAATGACCTCCAAATGTACCCTCTTCAAATCGATA
>JAKQOF010000039.1 GCA_029565375.1 bacterium | reverse complement strand
CGGATTTGAAGTTTTGACTCACATCTTTAATACTGATGATTGTTTTCGATTGTTTTGTATCGTGATATGTGTGGGGTTTGTCCGTTTTTGTCATAAGCCAAATATCCTTTGTAGTGAGCTGAGAATGAGCGTGAGAACACTCTCGTTTGCACGTCCAATGATTGCCGTCTGCGCTTCGCTGGTACCAATGTTACGAGCCTTGTCATAGGACATTACCTGGATGCTGTATACCTTTGAAGTCGGGAGATTAGACAGCACAACAATATGCTGAGTCGTGAGCTGCGTATCTTCACTTGTTTTATTATTGAATACCGTCGCAGTACTTCCTTCGGCATAGCCGACTTGACTTGTCGCAGGCTCGTCAGTAGTCCACGATATAATTACTTGGCCTCTCGCTTCGCTGCCGCTGCCCCGAATCGTCGATTCAATATTGACTGCAGAAACGCTTGGAGGACGCGTATCGAGTGCTGTTCGGAAATTTTGTTGGTCAGATACCGCTAAGTTTCCATCAGCATCACGGCTTTGTGCAATGAGGAAGTATTCGCTGTCGTCCTCTAATCCTTTAATCGTAACGGTATGTGCCGTCTCAAGTTTAGAGATTTGGATGTCGGTACCGTTTGACCCTATTTTGCCGTAGGTGACCGTCGAAGTACTCGCAACATTTGTTGACCAAGTAACGCTTTGCGTACTCGTAGGCTGGCCCTCTACGGGTTGGAATCGTAGGTTTGTGATACGTGGGCGCTGCGGTGTTGTGAACGAGAATATATTGCCCTTGTACTCTGTGCCCTCGCTATCGACAGCACTGAGCTGGTATACATACCTTGTGCCATCGTTGAGGCCAGCGAGATTAATGCTGTAGCTTGATTCATCATTAGAGGTATTGATCGTCTGTAGTCCACCAAATGATTCAGAGACTCCATAGTACACATTGATTTTTGTCGCATTGACAGATGTGAATGCGATTATCGCATCGCTCAGGCCGATTTTGCTTGTTATGACTTCCTTTACGACAGGAGCAGGGGATGTCGTAAACGTGTACTCTTGACTCGTGCCCGTGTTACCGTCAACGTCTGTCCATTTAACAATGTAGTAGTAGGTTGTACCAGCAGCAAGATTATCAAGATCAATTGAGTGGGCAGATACCTGGTCGGAGTTACCAATTTCAGACGCACCGTATTGTCCACTTGATGTCCCCAAAGCAATCTTTGAGTCACTTGCGCGATCTGTAGTCCAACTGACCGTCGCCCGTTTGGTTGTGATATTGCTGTTTCCAGGCTCGCCGATTAAACTGGCCGCTTCAGTAAATTTACCTGTAGGGAGTAGGGATACAACAGAACTATTGGCGCTACAGTTATTGGTACTATCACAAGCTGACACGCGGTAGTAATACATAATTTGTGAAAGTCCGGCATCGATGTATGTCGTGCTAGAGCTCGTACCCGCCAACGAATACGTGCTCGCGTCGGTTGAACGATAAATTCGATATGATGCAACTGCGTCAGCATTAGACGTCGGGATGTCCCATGTAATCGCAAGGCGCCACTTGGACGACGCTTTGATTGAAACATCAACAATATCAAGGTTGCCGGCTATACCAGGGGCGGTCGTATTGGCAGTGAATTCAACTGATCCATAGCTTGCATAGTTTATACTTCCTGATTCGTCTTTTGCTGCAACATATAGCGTGTTAACACCAGGAAGTGTTGCATACGGGCCAGATGCAAGAGTACGGATACCAGCTCCAGTATATGTACATGACACCGCAGACGGTGCAGTATTAATGCTGTAGCAGTAATTCAGGGTGTTTGCATCACCAACGTAGCTTACGGGTGTATCCCACGTGAACGAGAAGCTATTTGTTGTGTTAGATGATGGTGTTGCAGCAAGGTTAAGCGGTTCGGAAGGGGATCCATCGGTATTGATTTTTAATGCAGCGCTTACGTAGCTGGTAGTGACATTCCCGGCTTGATCCCACGTTCTGAAGTACACCGTATTTGTGCCATCGACAATATTATCGAAGTCTGGCGTGGAGATAGTCGTGTAGCTGCCGTCATTCGCCAACAGATCACTGTTTGTACCGGTGCCATCGTGGGTATCGCCGTACCACGTTGAACTACCAATTCGATATTGTAGCCCTGCGAGCCCAGACGCATCATCACTTGCTGCCTGACCTCCGCTTGTCGCCCAAGATAATGTAGCTTCTTTGGTATTAATAAAGCCCGACGGCGCACTGATGAAGCTTGGATTAGATGGAGCTGTATTGTCAAATCGGAATTGGAACTCAGCAGGAGACGCAACTATATTGCCGGCTTTATCGATAGCGCTCACGAGTAGATAGTATGGTGCTGTCGATGTCGTTAATGCGGAGCCAAGTATATTTGCAGTACCAAGGTCTATCGAGGGTTGGTCTGTTATGAATTGGCAGTTTCCCCCAGTTGATACGGGGCTTGTCCCAAGCAGGCCTTTTGTTGTTGTAGGATCTGCAGCGTTGTCCTGGCCGAGGTAAAGACAGTACCCTAGAATGCCGGACTCACCGTCTGCTCCTGCGTCCCAGCTAAAGTAAGGTGATGCGCCGTTCGTCCACGCGTTAGAGCCGAGCGAAGAACCGCCATTTGTTTTTCTGGCAACGACGTTTGAGGCGTTTACGCTCGGGTCGGTTATATCAGAATTTGCAGTAACTGTGACAGAATTGAGCCTTGTTTGCTGCATACCGTCGCTTGAAAGTACTGCACGCCATTTTACACCTGAAAATGTGACAGGAAGTGTCTGGATGTGAGTGTTTACATCTACCGCTACATTGGCATCATTAAGCGAGCTCGCTACAGCCCATGTACTTCCGTCCCAGTGCTGCCAGGTTTGGCCATCATCGACGCTGAGCTGATATCCGATGGAACCTCCGTTGAGTGTCTCGCTGGTGAGGAATCCTTCATACGCGCGGATGCCTGATGTAAAAGCCGCATTGGTTAGAGCAACCGTTTGCTTGGTCGTGGAGTAGGGGACAGTATTGAAAGCTGTTCGCGCACTTGAACTGAGCCTCACTTCGTCGATCTGGCCTTTAAAATACCCTTGAGCCTCGCCCCGGCCACCACTCCCGTAGGTGCTTCCTATATATAGGGGGAGTGTGTTGTCGGGCATCGTGACAGCTATATCTTCACTCGCATCGAGGACACCATCGATATATATACGCATCGAAGTACCATTGTATGTGGCTGCTATATGGTGCCATTGATCGTCTTGGCTCGTTTGGGTACTGGACAGATATCCATTGTTACCGTATGACCAAACAGCAGCATCAGCATTCCCTGAAAAACCAGTCCCGGCGTAGAGCTTGCCGCGAAAATCGATTAGTGTACTGACGTATTCAACCACGCTTGTCCAACCGGAGTTAAGATTATTGCCACCGATTTTAACCCAGGTTGTTCCATCCCAACGCCACACCTCTCCGTCGCCTGTAGTATCACCAATACCCGTATATAGTTCACCGTTATATATTGCCATCGATCGTACCCGTTCGTACGTACCATCCGACCAGCTGTTATTTACGTCGTCACCACCAATCTTAGTCCAGGTCGCACCGTCATATTGCCATATTTCAGCGTCAGCGGTACCCGAACCAAGTCCAGCAACCAGGTTACCGTTATAAATTCGCATAACGTAGACTTCTTCGTATACGGTATTCCAGCTCCCTGAAAGACCGTCACCGCCAACTTTCGTCCAGGTCGAACCGTCGTATCGCCAAATTTCTGCGTCACCCGTAGACGCTCCGAGGCTTGCATACAATTGGTCATCATACACAGTCATAGCGTATACGGTCTCGTAGTTTGTCGTCCATCCGCTGTTCAGGCTGTCACCGCCGACTTTCGCCCATACACTCCCATCCCAACGCCACACCTCGGCATCATTTGCAGATGCTCCGAGTCCGGCATAGAGGTCGCCATTGTACGGAGTCAGCGAATACACACCTTCGTAGTTTGTCGTCCATCCGCTGTTCAGGCTGTCACCGCCGACTTTCGTCCAGGTCGAACCGTCATATCGCCACACCTCGGCGTCGTTTGCGGATGTACCAAGCCCCGCGTACAGCTGCCCTTCAAAACTTTGTAATGTGTAGACGTTTTCGTAGGTATCCTGTGTCCAACTATTGTTGACACCTTGTCCGCCGATGATCTCCCAAGTTGTACCATCAAATTGCCAGACTTGTGCGTTGCCTGCGACACTCACACCGGTACCTACATAGAGGCGTCCTTCGAATGTCATAGAAGATTCTACGCTTTGTAAGTTATAGAATCCCCAGCTTTTATTAACATACCCACCACCAATGAGCGACCAGGCAGTGCCGGTCCATTCCCAATAGGTTGCATTACCTGCAGAATCGTATAGTCCAGCTGATAAGACACCACCGTCGAAGGCTAGCGAGTATACGCCGTCTCCCTGGTTTGTCGACCAACCGCTATTAATCCCGTCACCACCAATCTTGGTCCAGGCAGTGCCGTTCCATCTGTATACCTCTCCGTCGCCATTCGAGTTTCCGAGCCCTGCGTACAAGTTTGTACCGTCATTTGTCAGTGCACCGACAAGTTCAAACGTCGAAGCAGCCCAGCCACTATTTAGTCCGTCACCACCAATCTTGGTCCAAGCGGTACCATTATATCTCCATACGTCACCATCGCCTGCCGTTGAACCAGTACCAACATACAAGTTTCCACCAAAGTAGTGCATAGAGTAGACGTATTCGATATTGTCCGCCGTTGCCCAGCTACTTGCAACACCGTCACCACCAATCTTAGTCCAAGCGGTACCGTTCCAGCGCCATACTTCTGAATCTCCGGCAGTGTTTCCGAGACCAGCATAGAGATTTGTCCCATCGTTGACGATATTCTGCACGGCTTCATAGTTTGTTGTCCATCCACTATTCAAGCTGTCACCACCAATCTTAGTCCAAGCGGTACCGTTCCAGCGCCATACTTCAGCATCGTTTGCCGAGTTACCGAGCGCTGCATAAACGTTACTACCGTAGGCAGTCAAGTCATTCACTGATTCAAACGTACTAATTGCCCAGCCACTATTAATCCCGTCACCACCGATTTTGGTCCAGTCATTACAATTTGCTGATAGAACACATGACCACACTTCTGCGTCACCGGCAGTGCTAGTTCCCAGTGCCGCATAGAGGATACCGTTGTCGATAACCAGGTCGTTCACGTCCTCAAATACTTGATCAGCCCAACTACCATTAATCCCGTCACCACCGACTTTATTCCATACTGTGCCATTCCAATGCCACACTTCTGCGTCACCAGTTCCCAGACCCAAACCGACATACTTATTTGATCCATCGGTTGCTGTTGTACGGACTATTGTTTTGCCATCAGCATCCCAGCTGGCATTCGTATCTAATCCAGCCTGTCTTGTCCATGAATTGCCGGTTGTATTAGCAATTTCGTAGTTAATCTTTCCCGAAGCGCTATTGTAATAGAGCCGGTAGTTACCTTTATCGACGATACCTTGGTCATGACTTGCACTAGAGTCAAACGGTGTATCAAATTTTGTCCATGCTTCTATAGTGTGTTGTCCACCTAGCGAAATAGATGCTGAGTCTAACACACTTACGTAATCGCCATTTCCATCTAAACTAACGGCATTGCTGAGAATTCCGGCCGTAAATGACGTATTGTTGATGACGTTTGCAGTGTTTGCATTACTTGAGCTATCGGCCGCCGTAATGCCGCTTGTCTCATCAAAGTGATACAATGCTTGTGTCGTCCCATCTGAGATATAGTTTTGAGCTTTCAGTCGTGCGCTCGATCCCTCGGTTTCAATAGTGTTGCTATCGAAAGAAAACTGAGATGAAGTAGAGAAGTCCCAAGTTGTTGTTAGGTCTGCAGCAAATGCAGATTTGAATGTAAACAGTAGGATAGCCCCAATAATAAACACGTAGGGCACGATAATGGCTGAATGAGCATGTGAGCGATAATCCCACTGATGCCATTTTTTATACCAACGCACGTGCTTCATAAGAAAAAGGTGTGGCTTTTGTGCGGCGTAATAGTGTAATTTTTTAAAGAAGTGTGCGACCATACGAAAAAGTTTGCGCATTAAACGATACGCGCTTTGCAAGAACAATAGCGTAACTTTTTGGAAGTTAGCGAATTTTACCCCTCGTCTCCTCAACAGCTTCTCTCCTGAGCCTCATTATAGCACGAGCATGATTGTAATATAAAGGGGTAGTAACTTCGTGGAAGAATCATGTGTATTGTATGTACCAAAATAAAAATCCCACATTTCTGTGAGATTTTTATTTTGGTGAACTCGGCAAGATTCGAACCTGCGACCTTTGGCTCCGCAAGCCAACGCTCTATCCAGCTGAGCTACGAGTCCATACTGACTTTTAGTCCAGCTGGATAGAGCGTTACGCTAATTATTCATTAACGGCTCCGCCTTGGCAGCTGAACTACAAGTCCATATAACGCGCCCGAAGGCACGTTTTATTGTAACTAGAAGGTGCTTTCAGCTTCAAAAAAATGAAGCGAACATCGGCAATTGTACCATACATCGGGGGTAGATGGTAGTACAGATTACAGACGAAGTTGTCTGACGAGGATGTCGAGTGCGTCGAGTTTGAGTGGTTGCATTGGCAGGCGTGCACCCAGAATATCAACGATTTCCTCGCCGGCTTCCTCGGGGAAGTAGACCGAGACACCAGGGGCAAAGCGTTTTGTCGGGATGAGCATGATAGAGTTGTGCTCACCGTCTTTGATCAGTCCAAACGCTTTAAAGTCTTCAAAGCGGTAGAGTTTTTCGGCGACATACAGACCTTGTCGGCCACTGAGCGTATATTGAATTGTACGCGGAGGACGGCGGGCGAACACAATGACAGCAATGGCCATGACGATAACGAGTGCAGAGAACGTGTAGGACTTGAGTAAGAATATGTCGAGGGCAATAAGACCAAGGACGACGACCGCGAATAATACATACCAAAGGGCATTCTTTTCCATGTGAATGTACTCTTGTGCCATCCAATTGATTGGTGCATCATCGATATTTGCATTTTGAGTCTGTGTATCATCGACTTGCGGCTCGTCGACAGGCTGTTGAGTCATCTCCTGAATCTCCTCAGGATTTGGTTGTGGCTCATTGTTAGGATTCTGCTCCTCGTTCATGCCTGTAGTATACCATGAGCACAATGTGTGAGTGCAGAGGTAGGGTACAATTATAGTCATGCGAACAATCACTACTTTCTCCGACGTTGAACGAGAACTGAATCGGTTTGTCCCGACTGGCCCTCAGACGACCAACTACACACTCGATACAATCAAGCAGCTGATGTCGTTTATTGGCAACCCACAGGATACGTTTCGTGTGATTCACGTCGCTGGGACGTCCGGGAAAACATCGACAGCATATTATATTGCTAGCTTGTTAAATGCTGTAGGATATACAACAGGTTTGACTATCTCACCGCACATCACTCACATCAACGAACGAACGCAGATTAATATGCAGCCACTACCACAAGACGAGTATTGTCACGATATGACAGAGTTCTTGGAGCTGGTTGATACAAGCGGATTGCAGCCATCGCACTTTGAACTGCTGGTTGCGTTTTCGTACTGGGTATTTGCCAGGCGCAAGGTTGATATTGCCGTTGCGGAAGTGGGTCTTGGCGGACTGTTAGACGGGACAAACGTTGTGTCGCGAGCCGATAAAGTATGCGTCATTACCGACATTGGTTTTGATCACGAGCAGATATTAGGTGATACGCTTGCCAAGATTGCAGCGCAAAAGGCTGGTATTATTCAGCCAAAGAACGATGTTTTTATGTATGAGCAGTCTGCTGAAGTAATGGACGTTGTTCGACGAACGGTGAAGACAAAGCAAGCACGTCTTCGTGTCGTTGCTCCGACGACCGTCGAACATATCGATGATCTACCAAGTTTTCAGCAGCGTAATTTTACTCTCGCGAGCAGCGTTGTTACCTTTGTGTTAGAACGCGATGGTCACGTACAGGCGACAGACGAACAAATACTTAGTGCTGCACATACGCATATTCCTGGCCGTATGGAGATAATTGACTACAAAGACAAGCAGTTGATTCTGGATGGTGCACACAAC
>JAKQOF010000003.1 GCA_029565375.1 bacterium | reverse complement strand
ATTGTTGCCCTCGACATTGGTACTGAGTTTGTTAAGGCACTGATTGCTCGTCTTGATGGTGATGTCCTTAATATCGTCGGCGTTGGTCGTGCCCGTCAAGAACTCAGTGACATGCACTCTGGTGCTATCGCCGATATTGCTGGCGTTGTTCGTAACTGTGAAGACGCACTTTCCGAGGCTGAAGAGCAAGCCGGTCTGCAAGCGAAACGAGTAGTCATTGGTATTGCCGGTGAACTAGTAAAAGGCGTTACGAACACTATCCGTTATCGTCGTCCGCAACCTGACCGTCCGCTTGATAGTGCCGAAATGGAATTTATTATCGAGAAAGTACAAGAACGAGCCCAAGGCAAAGCCCAAAAGCAAATCGGCCTCGAAACAGGTAACGACGAAGTTGAGGTCAAGTTGGTGAATAGCGCGCTGGTCAGTATTCACATCGATGGCTATAAGGTCAGTAATCCTATTGGCTTTCAGGGTCGCGACGTTGCAGTGCAGATCTATACTGCATTTGCACCAATGGTGCACATTGGTGCACTGGAGCGCGTTGCTGACGAATTATCACTTGAACTATTGGCCGTTGCGGCTGAACCTTTTGCGGTCAGCCGCACCATGCTGGGCAGTGACGTCAACAGCAACTTCACTGCGATCCTGACCGACATCGGTGGCGGTACGACTGATATTGCTGTGGTGAACGACGGTGGTGTTGAGGGTACTAAGATGTTTGGCATTGGTGGACGTAGCTTTACGAACACGATTGCCAGTGAGATGAACCTCTCATACGCAGATGCCGAGAAATTGAAGGTGAATATCGGTCACAGTCAAATCAAGCCAAGCGTTGCCAAAGAAGTCGATGATGCCGTCGACAAGACACTTGAAGTCTGGGTTGCTGGTGTCGAGCTCGCTCTGAGTGAGTTTGATTCCGTCGATCATTTGCCAAATCGCATTTTGCTGTGTGGCGGTGGCGCCAGTCTAGACAAGCTCGTCGAGGCACTTGGTCGCCCCGAGTGGCACAAGGATCTGCCATTTACCAAAAAGCCAACCGTTCATTACATTCAACCATCAGACGTCATTGGTATAACAGATAGTACAGGCCAGGTAACAGATCACACCTACATTACTGCCATGGGCTTGCTGCGGGTTGGCTATGATACACTGATAGGCAGTAGTGATGGCGATACCATCAAAGAAAAACTCAATCGGATTCTGAGAATATAGCCATGAATAAAGATGTTATTTACATTGATGTCGAAGACGATGTTACTGCGATAATCGGTAAGATTAAGGCCAGCAAAGAAAAGATTATTGCCTTAGTCCCGCCAAAGCGTGCGGGTATTTTGCAAAGCGCCGTTAACTTGCGTCTGCTTGATCGTATGGCAAGTACCAGTCACAAACATTTAGTACTGATCACCAACAATCAGGCACTTGTTGCCTTGTCTGCCGCTGCAGGAATCCCTGTCGCTAAGAACCTACAGAGCAAGCCAGAACTTGCTGAGGTTTCAGCACTCAGCATTGACGATGATGACGACATTATTGATGGCGCAAGTTTGCCTGTCGGTGAACTAGCCAAGACGGCTGATACCGAAACGGATAGTGATTCGTCTGTTGAGGCAGCGCTTGGATCACTCAACATTGATGATCAAACAGTTGCCACCAGCAGCAAAGCAAGCTTGGGCGCAGCAGCAGTCAAACAGTCAGTACGACCAAAGACGGGTATCAAAGTGCCTAACTTTAGTTCATTCAGAAAAAAGCTGTTTTTGGGCATTACAGGCGGCGTGTTGTTAATTGCATTCTTGGTCTGGGCGAATATTTTTGCGCCAGCTGCAACGATTGTTATATCCGCAAAGACTGTCAGCACTCCTGTTAGTACAATTGCAACGCTAAGCGGTGCAACACCGACAGATGTCAGCAAAGGTAAGGTACAAACAGTCTCTCAACAGTTAAAGAAAGACTTGAGCGTGAAGTTCACGGCGACAGGTACTGGCCAAGTTGGGACGAAAGCGACTGGACAAGTCCAATTCCAAAACTGTAAGTCAGACCAAGCAATATCGATCCCGGCAGGTACCGAGCTAAGCAATAGCGGAAAGACATACGTGACCGCAGCTACTGTGGTCGTTCCAGGTGGCACTGGCTTTGCGTGTTCTGCAGCGGGAGTTTCAGCTGCAGTTGGTATCACGGCAACTGACGTCGGAGCAGGCTTTAACAAGGCAACAACGGGTGATACTTTCTCTGTGAGCGGCTATAGCAGCACCGGTACGTTTTACTTCAAAGCAGTCTCAACAACCACAATGACCGGTGGTGATAGTCGTGAGGTAACTGTTGTGTCTGATTTAGATATCCAAAAGGCAACAGATGCGCTGAACGCTTTGTCGACAGACGATGTGAAAAAGCAGTTGACCAGCCAATTTACAAACGGCGAAGTGATTATTCCAGATAGCTTCACAATTGAACGCGCTGCGGTAGTATCGAGTCCTGCGCTGAAGGAAGAAGCGACTGCCCAAGCAACACTGACAAGTGCAACTACGTTTACATTGACTGCTATTCCAAAAGCAGACGTCGGATTGTTCTTAAAAGAATCACTCAACAAGCAACTCAGTGGCACGACTAATCAACGCATTTACAATACAGGTATCGATGACGTCAAGATCATTGGCTACAACAAGGGCGCTGACGCAACTACCGTCAACATTACCACCACGGGTCAAGTTGGGCCAGACATCGACGCTGCAGCCATCGAGGAGCAGGCAAAAGGCAAGAAAGCCGGTGAAGTGCGTGCGCAACTGTTGGCGATTACTGGCGTGGAAGACGTCGTTGTGAACTTCTCGTTCCCATGGGTAACCACCATACCAAGTGATCTTAATAAAATAGACGTACAGTTTAAATTAACAGATGACTAACACGCAGACATTAGTGTGCCTGGACGTGGGTGAGAAGCGAATTGGTGTCGCTGTGGCTGATACCGCCGTACGAATCGCTGTGCCGTTTGAAACGATTGAAGTTGATGGCAACGAGATTGAGGCGATCGCGACTATCGTCATAAAGCAAGACGCAGATACACTAGTCGTTGGCTATCCTCGCAATCAAGCAGGTGAGGCGACCGCTCAAACTGATTACGTGACGGCATTTGCTGATAAATTGAAGGACATCGCCGCGAACATTGTGTTCCAAGACGAGTCACTAACGAGCGTATTAGCCGAAGACCAGTTGTTGAAGCACAAACAGCCCTACACCAAAGCAGATATTGATGCCCAAGCTGCTGCGCTGATTTTGCAGGATTATTTGGAGACACACTATGCAGCATGACCCATTACCAACGACACCTCGTCCTGAGGGACCAGCACCAGTTGCTGAACCAGCTCATGTGCCACTTCCTATCAACGGTCAGCCGAGTGGCCTTGCCCCTAAGAAGTCTCGTACGAGAAGGGTTATATTTTGGGGTGGTCTGGGTGCACTTATTGCGTTAATCGCTGCAGTTGTGACGATGGTTGTATGTTACACATTGTTGCTTGCACCACGAGGCACAGATAAACAACAATTGATTGTCGTGAACGTCGAAACAGGCTCAACACCAAGTCAAATTGGTGATTTGCTGGAAGAAAAAGGCGTTATTCGCTCGGCCACTGCGTTTGATATTTATACACGACTTAACAACAAGCGTAATATTTTGCAGGCGGGTACGTATCGCTTGTCACCCGCTGACGATACAGCCACAATCGTTGAACATCTTGTTATGGGTGACGTCGACCAATTCTCAATTACGTTCTATCCTGGCGGTACACTCGCGCAGCATCGTAAGGTATTGATTGATGCGGGATACACTGCCTCGGAGGTTGACCAAGCCTTATCAGCGTCATATGATTCACCGTTGTTTGCCGGCAAACCAGCAAGCGCCGACCTAGAGGGCTATATCTATGGTCAGACCTACCAATTTAACGCCGGTGCGTCAGTCAAGCAGATTTTAGAGCGAACATTCACCGAGTTTTATAACACCTTAACCAGTAAAGATCTAATAAAAGGCATTACGGCTCAGGGGTACACGCTATACCAAGGCATTACGCTTGCCTCAATCGTCCAGCGCGAAGTCGCCTCACCAGCTAGCGCTGACCCAAGTATCGACCAACGCCAAGTCGCTCAGGTATTTTATAGTCGTTTAACTGCAGGAATGACACTGGGGTCAGATGTGACATATCAGTATGCAGCCGACAAATTAGGTGTTGAGCGCGACGTTAACCTCGATTCACCATACAATACGCGCCGGTACGCAGGGCTTCCTCCTGGTCCTATTGCGAGCCCTGGTGTGAGCGCACTTGGCGCTGTGGCAAATCCTGCACCTGGTGATTATCTGTTTTTCCTCAGTGGCGACGACGATGTGACGTACTTTGCTCGCACCGATGCCGAGCATACAGCAAACATTCGCAATCACTGTCAAAAGAAGTGTCTCATCTTATAGTTTGACAATTTTATATATTCATAAAATAAATTGACTTATTTCGCAATACTTGCTACACTAAATGAAGCACATTTGTGACTCTGACTACTGATGCGACGTAAAAAATCGCATAAGCGAGTGGGAAGATTAGAGCATAAGTGAGCCTACCAACAAATGTCGCACGGGTACCGAAAAAGAACACTTTCACACTAATATTAATTAAATGAAATCGGTCGACACGTACCCCGTTCTATTATAGAAGTAAGACAAAGTAAGGTAGACGCCCTTGTAGTAATACAGGCGGCAGGAGAACGATAATTCGTAATCAGATCACGAAGGATATAGCTTCTGGATCAACTGTCGCATTGAGACAGCAGGTACTTGCACCTCACCGAAAACGAGCCAAGGGTACCCCCAAAATCTCTACAATTGCCATCTACGCAAGCCTTTTTGCGTTGATTGTTGCTGTCGTTGCCGTGGGATATCGAGCACCACAGCAAGCGAGTACTGGACTGGCTAATGAGACAACTGCTACGACTGCACAAAGTCAGGCTACATCTGTTGACGAGGTTGTTGCAACCACAATTGCTGCACACCTCGCCGAATCGACTAACTTGTCTGTTGCACCAAACGTTGCCCAACTTGCGGTCTCAACACAACTTAAGAGTGAGCTTCCTCAAGCGAACGACACTGTCATTACTAAGCCACAAATCTTGCAGCCAGCTGCTGAGAGCCGTGCGATTGTTACCTATGTCTCAAAGGCCGGTGATACTGCTGATAGTGTTGCGGCACAGTACGGTATTACCAAAGACACTTTAAAGTGGGCTAACAACCTGACAGCAGAGACAATTCCAGCAGGCAAGTCGCTGACAATTCTTCCTGTTGACGGTGTGCAATATACCGTGAAAGCGGGTGATACGTTGCAGTCAATCGGCGAAAAGTACAAAGTAGACCAGACGCGAATCGTCCTCTATAATGACCTTGATGAAAGTGGTCTGACAGCTGGTCAAAAGATCATCTTGCCAGGCGCAACACTGCCTAACAACGAACGTCCAGGCTACGTTGCACCAGTCGTGATTGCCTATGCAGGTTATAGCTCGGGCTTTGGTGGTGACACATGGCGTATTCGTGTCGGTACGCCAGGCTATCCAGGCAACACCTATGCGTACGGTAACTGTACTCGTTATGCATATGATCGCCGTGTCGAGCTCGGCCGTCCTGTCGGCGCCTTCTGGGGTAACGCAGTATCATGGGCAGCATCAGCACGTGCTGGAGGCCTGGTTGTTAACAGTACGCCAGTTGTTGGTGCAATTATGCAAAACGGTGGCTACCTGGGACACGTTGCCATTGTCGAAGAGATTCTTTCAAATGGTGACTTAAAAGTCAGCGAAATGAACGCCAGTGTCGCCGGCGGTGGATATAACATCGTCAATGGTCGTACGGTCAGTGCAAGTAATGTTGGTCAATACCTATTTATTCACTAATCCAAATACACACACCTATAATCGCCTCTGTTAATTCAGGGGCGATTTTGGTATACTACAGGGAGTATGTTTGTCGACACCGCCAAAGTATTTATATCTGCAGGCAAAGGCGGCGACGGAGCCGTCAGTTTTCGTCATGAAATTTATGTCGATAAGGGTGGTCCAGATGGCGGAGCTGGCGGTAAAGGTGGTGACGTTATCTTTGTTGCAACCGAGAACGTCAACACACTTCTTGATTTTCGTTACAAGCCAGAGCTAAAGTCAACCAACGGACAAAACGGTTCAAAGCGTGATCGTCATGGTCGCGACGGCGAAGCATTGTATGTCAAAGTGCCAATGGGTACCGTTGTACGTCGTGACGGCGAGATTATTGCTGATTTGACCGACAACGGTCAAGAAGTCATCATTGCAAAAGGTGGCGACGGCGGTTTTGGTAATGCTCACTTTAAAAGCTCGGTTCGTCAAACGCCGCGCATCGCTGAAAAAGGCGAGTTGGGTGATACCTTTGAGGCCGAGCTCGAGCTGAAGTTGCTAGCTGACGTTGGGTTGGTCGGCTTTCCAAATGCTGGCAAGTCAACCTTCTTGAGTGTTGTCAGTAACGCTCGTCCGGAAATTGCTGATTATGCGTTTACAACCCTCACACCAAACCTGGGTGTTGCTGATATTGATGATGGCAGTTTGCTTATCGCAGATATCCCTGGACTCATTGAAGGCGCAAGTGAGGGAAAAGGGCTGGGTGATGCGTTTTTGCGACACGTCGAACGAACGGCAGTGCTGCTTCATTTGATTGATGCCTATAGCAATGACATCGCGGCAGCGTATACAACTATCCGCAAGGAACTCGCAAGCTATAACGTTGAACTCAGTGACCGTCCCGAGGTAATTGCCCTGACCAAGATAGACGGTTTGGACGATGATATTATTGAAATGCAGATGGATGCCCTAAAGACCGTCGCACCTAATGCCGAGGTATTTGCTATATCCTCAACTGCACACAAAGGACTCAAAGAAGTACTACGCAGTCTTCGCGCCAAGGTGATTGCAGCACGCCTGGCCGCCAAAGAAGACGACATTGATGTTGATGATAGCGACATTGAGACGATTAGCTTGGGCGAAAATCAAATCGCCGAAGGCTGGACAGTTGAAAAGCTGACGCAACCTGATGGTACAGTGTACTTCTTGGTTGTCGGTGACAAGATAGAGAAGTTTGCACGTCGAACAGACTTTGATAACTTTGAAGGTATCAACCGTCTGCGTGACATCATGAAAAAGATGGGCATCAACCACGAGCTTCGTCGTAAAGGCGCTGAAGGCGATAGTGTTATCCGCATTGGTGATAGTGAATTTACGTACCAAGAACAATAATTTTCCTAGTCATTGACATTATTAAGTATAAGTGCTATAATTTGCGATAGTTCCACTGAGTTATGCTCGTGGAAAGTATTTGAAGTGTAAAGAGTGTCGTGGCTTTGTGTATAGTGCCTGCAATATATATCAAGCCACGACAGTCAAGCCGATACCCGAACGGTAAGATGTCGTTGCTCCCCCGCCCATTCGCCACGAGACGATCCCCCGCGGATATCGTGGCATGATGCAAGGAAGGGAGGTACGCTTATGGACATGGTCACCAAGATGAACGCCAACACCGGCGAGATCATCATCAACTAGGCCGCGACGTCCATCCGTCCACCCACGATCGGTGGGGCCGGGGGAAATACTCCCTCGGCCTCACCCGGGCCTCGCTCGGCTCCATACACTTTTAAACTCCACCGCGCTCAGCGCGGGTTGGCACAGGGACTGAGCATCCCTGGCTTGCATGCATCTGCGAACGACCGCCGCAGATTCGCGAGTTTACCGCAAGGGCGAGGCGTACCCCGCCCCGTCTCGTCCTTGCGGGCTCATCAACCCATTTTTGTTTTATACACACGTCAGGTGTGTTTTTTGTTGCTGCCAGACAATGAAAATTGACACATCTAATACAATATGTTAATGTCTGTATACGTCTCGCAGAACATAGCTTGACGAGCAAACCGGTTGTATACGGATGAATAGGGTTTGGCCGGTTGAGCAGACAAGCTCGCGGCTTCGGCAATAATGCTCCCTTTCTTTCTATCGAAGGTCAACCAATAGCTACCTTTTGCTGCCTTATGATTCTTGTCAGGAGAACTGGTTGTGAGGACGACGCGCGCTAGAAGGACACATCACGAAAAAAACCAAGGGGCGGGGAGGGTCCATACTGCATGCAGTGCGCATGGATTCTCCTCCCCCCGGTTTTGCCAGTTCTGCGAGCTAATCGCAAGAATGAAAGATGTTGCAAAACGCTTTCCTTTCATTCTTGCGATGTACACAAATTGAGTATGAACACGCATAGAGCGTGTTTTTTTGTTATGCTAGGGGTATGGCCAAAACATTCTTTTTTTATGACCTTGAGACCAGTGGTCTCAGCGGTCGCGATGACCGGGTTATGCAGTTTGCCGGTATTCGGACTGATATGAACTTAGAACAAGTCGGTGAATCAGTGAATGTCCTGGTGAAACTCAATGACGATACGCTGCCGAGTCCTGATGCGATTATGGTCACTGGCATTACGCCACAGCAGACACAGGCGGACGGATACACCGAAGCAGAGTTTGCCAAGATGCTTACGGAAGAGATATTTACTCCAGACACGACAGTTGTTGGCTTTAATAATATTCGGTTCGACGACGAGTTTATTCGCCATGTTTTGTGGCGTAATTTTTATGACCCGTATGAGTGGAGTTGGCAAGATGGACGTTCACGTTGGGACTTGCTTGACGTCGTGCGAATGACCAGAGCACTCCGTCCCGATGGCATTACATGGCCTGTTGACGATAAAGGTCAGCCAACTAATCGCTTGGAGCTACTCGCTAGTAGTAATGAACTGACTCACACCAAAGCGCATGATGCATTGAGTGATGTTGAAGCATTAATTGGCGTGACAAAGTTGATTCGCGACAAGCAACCGCAGTTGTATGAGTATTTGTTAAAGCTTCGCGACAAAAACGAAGTGAAGAAGCTCGTTAACCTGGACGTCAAACAACCATTTGTCTACGTGAGTGGTCGGCTGGACGCAGAGTTTAATAAAGCAACCGTTGCGTTTCCCTTGACTGCGGGCAAGAACGGTAACGTTGTTGTGTATGACCTGCGCTATGACCCAACGCCGTTTCTTACCATGGACGCAAACGATCTTGCTAAAAAGTTATATGCGACGTGGGAGGAACGACAAACGGAAGGGTTTGAAAAGCTGCCAGTAAAAGAACTCCAGTATAATCGTGCACCAGCCGTTGCGCCACTCGGTGTCTTGGCGCAAAGTGACGGGTGGCAGAATATTGGGCTTACAGAGGATATCATTACCAAGCACCGCGCTATATTGTTGTCAGCGCCGGCCTTCGCCGAAAATATTCGCTCGCTATTTGAAAACAAAGCAGAATACAAAAAGTCATCCGATGCCGAAGCGCAACTATACGATAGCTTCTTGCCTGATGTCGATAAGATTCGCATAGAGTCTGTGCGTAATGCGACGCAAAAAGAACTAGCAGACTTTCATCCCAATTTTACAGACGAGCGATTGCCGTCGTTACTGCTACATTACAAAGCACGTAATTTTCCGCGCAGCTTGGCCGAGGATGAATCAATTGCCTGGGAGCAGTGGCGCGCAGCGCGTATTAGCGCATCTATGCCTGACTTTGTGAAAGCTTTAAGTCGTTTGTCGACAACAACTGACGACAATAAACAGTTTATTCTCCAAGAACTACAACTGTGGGCAGAGAGCGTGCTGCCAGCAGATATTGATAGTCAG
>JAKQOF010000030.1 GCA_029565375.1 bacterium | reverse complement strand
TCTGGTACCGCGAACCGGACTTGAACCGGTACGTCCCGAAGGACACAAGATTTTGAGTCTGGCGTGTCTACCAATTCCACCATCGCGGCACAAGATGTAACATAAATCGCTCTCACTACGCACGAAAACCGTAAGCGTAATAGTAGTTGCTACCAATGTATTGTACAATAGAAAGCACTAGGAATCTATAGAAATGCGCCCAGACGAAGACAGTACTACCCCTGCAAATACGCCTCTGCCGTCGTCACGGCCTGCTCAACCAATGTCTGCGCGTGCCGATCAACAGCAGGCTGCCGCCAGTATCATCAGATCACAGATCGACCACTTGTATGACGATTCACAGACAACAGAGGCCGAGGGTACTCCTGTATCCGCCCAACCTGTCACTGATAAAAGCCCCTCCAACCACACACACAGTGACGCCCCTCAACCAGTCCTCGAGCAGTGGAAACAATACCACAGCGCATGGCAAACGTACTATCAAAAATACTATGAAGGCTACTACACACATCACCTCGACAAAGCAAAGCAAGAGCTAGGCACGAGCCAAGATACGCCACAAACACACGATTATTTCGTACATACAAAGTACGACGAACCTTCGCCTGAGGAAACATTGACAAAAGACGAAGCGCTCCAAGACCTTCGTCAAAAGTTACTCGCACGCGTGTCCGAGTCTGCCAAAAAGGTACGTAAAAGTCGTCATTTCATTCCTATCACAGCAGCCGTCCTTGTCGTGCTTGCATTCATGTTTTTGCAATACAACCGGCTACTTATCGCAAATGTCATGGCCTATGTCAGCCCTGGTAGCATTGACCCGCAAAACATCGTTATCGACCCAAGCACTGACTTAAACGTCGCACCAGAACCTCGACTGATTATTCCCAAGATTAACGTCGATGTACCCGTGCACTACGACGTTGGCAACGACTATGCCTCACAAATGAAAGCGATGGAGTCTGGTGTTGCGCATTTTGCTATCCCAGGTGCCAGTAGCCACCCAGGGCAAGTCGGTAACACCGTTCTGTCGGGACACAGCAGTAACGATCTTCTTGACGGTGGTGACTACAAATTTATCTTTGCACAACTAGACAAGCTCGTGGTAGGGGATAGTATCTATGCAAACTACAGCGGCAAACGCTACACATACACCATCACCAAAAAGGAAGTCGTTCAGCCCAACGAAGTCAGCAAACTCACATACCCAACAAGCGAGCCTATCCTAACGTTAATCACCTGTACACCGCTGGGAACGGCGCTACAACGCCTCCTTGTTACCGCAAAGCAAGTCAGCCCTGACCCGAGCGCATCAATTGCCGCACCGGTTGTGACAGACACAAACGCCGAGCAAGATATTCCGGGCAATTCACCAACGTTCTTTGAACGACTCTTTGGTGGCTAAGGCAGAATCATTCGGACACGCTGCAATTGATAACCTGTCTCGGTTTTACCCACGCTATATAGCCAGCGACCATTTTGTGTCAATGCGACACCTTGGCCTGTCACTGACTGATTAATCATGGCTGCGTTTGCGCCATCAAACTCTCGGATAGTTAATTGGTTCGTGTAATCTGACCACGTGTGATCAGTGTCCAACCACTTAAACGGCGCGACGGTTACACTTGAATCAACATCCACCGTGTAGTTATTAAAACGTTCGTGTTCAATATCTAGGCTCGTAAACTGAACACCTGACTGCGCCAACAAATAATCTCCGTCTGGACTAAACGATAATCGATCGACATTTGTGCCAAACGTAAAGCTAGTAAACGGTAGCAAGCTTGTTGTATCATCAGCTGCCGACGACGGGTAACTGCCCCGCACGATGTCGACTTTTGTGCCTTCTGCAATTGCAACGTAGTCCTGATTAAAATAACGTGACGTCACAATGTGAAGTGGGGTAGTCGCAGCATCACTCTGGGTTGTACGAAGAATATGAGCACCAGTGTCTCCCTCGCGATACAAGCCAACGACACGCTTCGTTGTATCAGCTGGGTCCATGCCCACAAACGTAATCACATTAGTTTCAAACAAGTCAAAATTCGTCACATGCGTCACTAATGAGCGAGAAATCGTCCCAGCCGATAGGTCTAGCTTGCGAATATCTCCGTTGCTCAGTGCGTACAAAATATTACCACTCGTTCCCGAGAAGACAATCGACGATATGTCCAAGTCAAGTACCTTGGTGACATTCTTTGAGGCAGCAACGTCTCGTGTATCTAACGTCAACCACTCTTTTTTATCGCCAAACGTATGTGACAACAGTGCGTAGCGTCCGCCGTCATCCCACTTATCAATCGCAAACGTATGGGCAACTCCCGCTGTCGTGACGCTACTATATACAGTCGTCGGAATCGTTATCGTGCTCGTCTTTACATCGTCTGAACGCAGGTCAACAACGTCAAATGTTGGTACAGACGCCTGCTTTTGAATCAGCATCGTCTTGCCATCAGCTGTCGCCAAACTCCCAGCAATCGTCGCATAAGCCGCAACTGTCTGTGCTGGTCGGTCCTTGGGTACGAGCCGTGCATAGTTCAACCACGTCAATGTCCCAGCCTTAACATCAAGTGTCTTTTGCCATGTCTCATAGCCGTCGCGTTGCATTACAAACGTATGTGTTCCCGCGCGAACAGTGTTCTTTGCCGGCGTTCTTGCACTTAATGTCTGACCGTCGATAGTAATTGTCGCTCCAGAGGGGACTGTCTCAAACTGCAAAAAAGCACCTTGTTCCAACTGACCATTATTTGTATCCAGTCGATACCCAAGCAATATCAAAGTCACGCCTGTAACGATCACCAGTACAGATACTGTCATCGCGATATACGTAATAACCTGACGAATCGTCTGTTGGCGCTTTGTAGGTCTTCGATACATTGTATATACAATTATACCTCCCGAACACATTTTTTGATCAAATCCTTGCATAATTCGCTTAAGCTTTCTACTATAGTGATACGTGACGTTTCATACGTATACACATAAAGAGTACATCTGCGAGGAAAAACAACAATGAATAAAAATAGTATTGTTACCATAAACGGTCAACAATATGACGCCGTCTCGGGCCTGCCGCTAGCAGGTCAGCAGTCAGCCCCCTCGGCAAAACGACCGACCCCTGCAGGTTCTGTTCACAGCCCACTCCAAAAGTCCAAGACACTCGTTCGCCGAGTCACCAAAAAGCCATCTCCTATTTCAAACCACCGACCAAAAACTGCTGGTAAAACCATGGACATCGCCCGCAGCAGCAAGATATCTCGCTTCGCACCACATCCCATCGCCCCAACACAGCCAGCTGCAGTCCGCGTACGTGACCTGCCTGTCGCTGTGCATCCTATGGTATCAAAAGCCCATCACACACTTCGAAGCAACAAACCTACACCAAAACCAACCAAAACCTCTCAAGCAGTCAAAGAGGAGGCAATTGTTGCTGCACTCGCACAACCATCAGTCAAAGCGCCTCGCAAGCGATTCTTCCAGCGTCATCCGCGTGCTATTACAATTATTAGCATCAGTGTTGCCATCGCGCTTGTGGGCGGTTATTTAACGTACGTCAACATGCCCAACTGGTCAGTTCACGTCGCTGCCGCTTCAGCTGGTATCGACGCAACATACCCGCAATATCGTCCAGATGGCTACAGCCTCAGTGGGGGACCACAATGGAGTGATGGCCAAGTAACGCTCAACTTCTCAGCTAATGCCGGAACAGGTAAGTTCAGCATCAAGCAGTCCAAGAGTTCATGGGACTCAAGTGCTGTGCTTGATAACGTGGTACGTAAAAACGTCGGTGAAAAATATATCACCAAT
>JAKQOF010000017.1 GCA_029565375.1 bacterium | reverse complement strand
ATAAACTGACATATCTATTAATTCCTGTCGCCATCTTTTTGGGAGGCTTTCCAAGTGGCGAAATCACCACAACGTGGTATCAGGCGATTAAGATCCCCTATTTAAACGACTTTCAAAACATAACATTCTATGTGTCGGTAGGTGCGACATTGCTTGTATTGGCAGTGTTGGCCTTACCGCGCGTTAATAGATTTTTTGCAAGTAAACATATCAGTAAATACGGACGGTACTCGTATTCGCTATACCTGCTGCATATGCCGGTATTATTTACTGTGTGCGTCGGTGTCTTTAACCTGTTGGTTGGACAATTCGGTGTTACTTTTCACCTGGCGGCGGCAATTTCATTTGTCTCAGCATGTCTTGTGCTGACAGGTGCAACATACCTGTTCGAGAAGTATGTTGACGGCCCTTCTATACGTCTGTCTTCGTCATGGGCGCGGTTCTTTTTTAGCAATCCAAAAAGGCAGAAGCAAGATACAGTACGCTAGTTCTTACTAAGCGATATTTTTAACACGTGCGGTAGGCGGAAGAGCTTCATACCACTTAGCTTGGTCGGTGATAATTGCCTCTAGCCCCAGTTCTGGTTCCCAGCCAAGGATCGCATGGGCACGTTCGTTGCTGGCAACGAGCTTGTCGGGATCACCAGGACGGCGTGGCGCATATGATACGTCGAGTTGTTTGCCTGTTGATGCAATGAACTGGTCTGTAATTTGTTTGACAGAATAGCCTGATGACGAACCAAGGTTCAATGGTTGCGATAATGTTTCGCCGTTCAACATCTTCTCCGCAGCAATGACGTGTGCACGGCCAATGTCAGCTACGTGTACAAAGTCGCGGACACATGTACCATCGTCTGTCGCGTAGTCGTTACCATTAATGGTGAACGGTTTGTTCTTGTAGGCAGCGTCAAACAATGCGGGGATAACGTGAGATACAAACGGATAGTCAGGCCCAACGCCCGCATACGCACCTGCAACGTTGAAGTAACGAAAGGCGGCCCAGTTGAGATTAAGCGCTTGCTCATATGATGACAAAATGTGCTCGGCGATGAGTTTACTTTCACCGTATGGGTTAACTGGTTTTTTGAGGGAGTCTTCAGTAATAGGGAACTCTTTGGGTGCACCATAGACTGCCGCACTAGATGAGAGAATGTAGTTTTTGACACCACTTTTCGTCGCTGCTTCAACGACGTTTAGTACACCAAAGCTGTTTGTGTAGATATAGTCGTAGGGGCGCTTCATAGACTCAGGTACGAGGATTCTCGCAGCAAAATGCATAACGACATCATATGACGCGTCGCTGAACACCTTTTCTATAGCTGCTTGGTCAGTGATATCAGCTTTAATAAACTGAGCACCTTTAGGTACATTGTCATCAAGCCCAGATGAGTTGTTGTCGAGGATTGTTACCTCATGTTGATGTTCTGATGCGATATGAGCAGTGACAGCGCCAATGTAACCTGACCCACCAATAATAAGTATTTTCATACTTCTATTTTAACAGACCTTACATATCAAGAGAGTAGGATATAATAGGTTAAGCAATGCCAAGAAAAAAACTTTCAGAATATC
>JAKQOF010000009.1 GCA_029565375.1 bacterium | reverse complement strand
ACCGCAGCCCTCGAACCGCGCGATCTCGACCAGAACGTCGACCGGCTCGACCTCAGCCTGACCCAGGATGCCGCAGCGGCGCATCAGCTCGTCGAAGTTCTCCGTGTGTGCACGGAGGTTGTCGAGTTCACGGACACCGAGCTGAGGCTTGCCGACGACATCCTCGACCATGTCGTGGACCTGCTTGGTTGAACGACCGAGCGTCACCACAGTACGTGTGGGAACGCCAGTCAGGTCAGCCAGCAGACCGAGCAGCGCGTGCTCAGTACCGATGTGGTTGTGGTTGAGCTTCTTGGCTGCAGCGTTAGCGTGAACACCAACAGCGAGACGGGCCGTCACACCGAGGTTGTTCGGAAGAACCTGTGGCAGCCGCGGGTGCGACTGAACAGGCGGTGTAGCAATGGTCATGCGGGGACCCTCTTTCATGGGAGTAGTGTGTTCCAGCAGAGACTCGGTGAGTCTCATGTCTTTTCGTATATATGTTAATGTGCAAAAAAATGACGCCCTCTCGAGCTATCGTTGGTTACTGTACTCCATTATTGACCCCTGGTCAACCTTCTCTTCTGCAGAGGTCCGTCCCCTGCAGGCAATAATATTGACCTAGATGGCAAAATCTACTATAATAATGTGTCCCAAGGTCTAAATCTTACGACCTGTATGGTGCGTATAATCCTGCAACCTGCACCACTGACCAGCGCTATGTTGTCTACGCAACACGCTAAGATTCGTCGGTCGTTGATTCAAGATACGCGTTAATAAAGCCGTCTAGTTTGCCGTCTAAAACACCCTGCGCGTCACGGTCTTCGTACTTTGTTCGGGTATCTTTTACCATAGTATATGGGTGCAAAACATAGTTACGAATCTGTGAACCCCAATTAGCCGACTCGCCTGCCCGCAGCTCAGATACGTCAGCCGCATGTTGTTCAAGCTTCAACTGAGCAAGTTTACCACGAAGTATCTTAAGTGCTGTTTCACGATTTTGCAGTTGACTACGCTCGTTCTGAATAGCGACAACAATACCTGTTGGGGTATGTGTAATACGTACTGCACTATCAGTTGTGTTAACCGACTGGCCACCATGACCACCAGCACGATACACATCAATCTTGAGGTCTCTGTCATCAATCACGACTTCGTCTGGTGTATCAATCTGCGGTAGTACCTCAACAAGAGCAAAACTAGTCTGACGTAAGTTGTCACTGTTAAACGGGCTTAGGCGCACCAGTCGATGGACACCATGCTCACTCTTTAACTTGCCGTATGCGTACGGACCTGTGATTTCAATGACGCTGGATTTAACTCCCGCTTCTTCACCTGTTGATCGCTCGACAATAGATGTCGTCATGTCGTGCTTTTCTGCGAAGCGCAAATACATTCGTTCAAGCATCTCAGTCCAATCCTGCGCGTCAGTACCGCCAACTCCTGCACTCAGCCGCAGTATCGCATTATGATCATCGTACTCACCGCCTAGCAAAAGTTCTTTACGTTTTGTTTCAAACTCGTCTTCCATTGCACTCACCTGTCCATCAAACTCTCTTAGCAAGCTATCATCGTTCATTGCAACCAGTTCTGCAATATCAGCAATTTGTGCCTGAAGCGTCAGCCATGGCTCGACAATTGCATTGAGAGCCGAAAGCTGCTTACTTTTGTTTTGAGCTTCTGTTGGATTGTTCCATATTTCGGATCGAGATAAATCGTCTTCGAGTTGAATAATCACCTGCTGCTTATCATATATCGCAAGCCTCGCGACCGCTGCATCAATCTGTGATGAAAGAGAATGAATTCGTTTTAGTAGTGGCTGCATCTATGGTCTATTGTAACATCTCTGTTGCCCATGCCTGGGAAGGGTATGTCCGCATGTAATCAAAGGTTGATACAGGAACGTCAAATGGTAAGCGAGCATAGTCACCTTTTGCTTGTGCCTGATGATAAGCAAAACGCAGTTCGTCAATTTCACCAATACACTCAAACGGCTTCGCCACACCATCAATGCCTAATAGGCCTTTAAAGGTCTCTATTAAAAGTGGTGACTCAAATAAATCACGGCCGTCAAATAACTGACGAAGGTCGTCTCCACTAACAAACGGTGCGAATAGGAGGTACGAGTTTGCGCACTTTGGGCAATGACCACACCAACGAAGCGTCGTGTTATTACTTCCTTGTCCATAGTTCGCAACATTACACGAACTAAATTCATGGCCATATTGCTCCCATGCATATTCAACAAATAGCTCCGCCACGCGAAGTTCGCTCAGGTTCCTTAGAGGTGATCCGATTCGAATGTTTGGTGATATATAGCGTGAAACATACTCTGCAAATGCCGTTTCTGCAGCCCAGGTTTTTGACCATTGGTGTGTCACAGCCAAGTCACCAATATGCGCATCAGGCTCTTCACCTTCGTGAGCGATCGACACAATAATATCTTTTTTGTTGAGTAAAATCGCTTGTACTAGCGCCAAGCTTGAAACGATATAGGTAATCGGCACGTGGCCATTTTTTGCGCCTTGATCAGCAGCCTGCTTTAGCGCGTCGCGATCAATCGATCGTTGAGAAATAACAAGTGGTGATTCAAAGCCGTCAAGAAGCTTTGGATGATGACCACCACTTGCCACATACCACGGCGTAAACTGTATACCTCTATTACTAAGCAACGATGCGGTTAAGAGTGAATCTTTACCACCGCTCTGTAGTGCTAAAACGCCTTCACCGTCATATCGGCGAGCTTCACTCACGTTCGCATCAGGCTGCCCCGTAAAGTGCGCCAGATCGTCCCTCGTCAGATTATTTTCAAAAGCAAATTGCCCAAGACCCTCTTGATACACTCGGCTAAAAAAGTCAGCTTGCCAATCGTCTAATGACACGTCAATAACAACATCACCAGTGGGAAATGTCTTGTAATAGGATACGCCAGTTAAAATAAATGTAAGAAATAATGCTTTATCGAGGACGTCGATATTATAACTTTCGCCAGCGAGAAATGTCGTCTGTTCGTGAAACGTTCGACCGTCATCAAACTCGTATGTAAAATGTGCTGTCGATGACGGCGCGTCATAGCTATATGATTTAAAAATAAATTGACTCATAAGCTGTTTACAACATTCCTAAACTGATCACCTCGATCATAAAAGTCCTTAAACATATCAAAGCTTGCCGTTCCCGGGCTCAGTAGTACGACGTCACCAGGCACGGCGACCTGACGAGCATAGCTTACAATGTCATTCATATTCGTCGCGTCAAGAACAGTCACCTTCGCAGACACCCCAGCTTGAGCAAATTGGCCTGCGAGTTTTTGCCGCATTTCACCAATCAATATCACTTCCTTAACATTTGTCTTTGATCGAATAGTATCAATCGCGATAGAAAAATCATTCGCTTTATCAACTCCACCGATAATCACAATCTCAGGCTGTTCAAATGACTTCAACGCTGCCACTGTTGCGGGTGGTGCTGACGAAAAACTATCGTTATAATAATCCACTTCAGCAAATTTACGAACATACTCTAAGCGGTGCGGTAAGCCCTTAAATGACTTTAAGCCTTCTTCAATGGCATCAATCGACACGCCATGCGCTCGGGCTACTGATATTGCTGCGCAGGCGTTCTCAATATTATGTTGGCCAATCAGTTGCAGCAGGTCTGTCGGGCAAATGACGTCACCTTTTTGCAAGAATTCGCCATCACGTTCATAGACTCCACCGTCGTCGGGAATCGCATACCGCGTAATCGTCCCTGCTGAAACGGACGTTGCTAACTGATGCGAATAATGATTGGTCGGATGATATATACATACATCACCGTCTTTTTGGTGCGAGCGAATATGACCTTTGGCGTTAACGTAATCTTCCATATCAACATGAACGTTCAAATGATCTGGCTCAATCAAGCCAATAACAGCAGTCTGCGGTGATCGCTCCAGGTCCCATAGTTGAAAGCTCGAAAGTTCAAACACGACAATATCTTCACTACCAACTTCACCAAGCGCGTCGATTGCCGAGATGCCAATGTTACCCACCAACCATGCTTTCTTTCCCGCTGCTTCAAAAATGGCCGCAATCAAGCTCGACATTGTGCCTTTGCCTTTCGTTCCAGTTACACCAATAATTGGCGCTGGACACTGAGCAAAAAACTCATTAGTCGCAGACCAAATTTTACCATCGGTTTTGATTTTGTAAGGCGCAAGACCGGCAGTTCGAATAACCAAATCAAAGCCATCGAGTTTCTCAAACGCTCCATCGCCAATAATCGTCTCGGCACCGCTGGGAATCTCACGACCAGGCTGACGTTCGTCAACAATCGTTAACTCATTTGCAGCATCAGCTGACCAGTAGCGATAATTCGCCTCACCTTCGAGCCCATACCCTGCGATTGCGATCTTCATATGTCTATTCTACCTGGGTTCAAACAATGTTGCCAATTTATCACCAAGTTCGACAAGTTCTTGCTTCTCGCCACTACTGACAGCTGCAAGTACCCAAATGTTTTCGTTGATAAAGCTTCGTGCAGTACTGACCATACGGTCTAATGTGACGTTCTCAATCATCTGAGGGACAGCTTCATAGTCCTTAATAAAGTCGTCCGCAAAATAACGACCAGTGTAAAAGCTGCTAATTTGCGACACGGTCTGTGCACCCATTTGGTAACGCCCGAGTGCAAACGATTTTGCTGCTTCAATTTCTTTTGTCGTTATTTTACCGTCAAGCACACACTTAATTTCACGGGCAATAATATCAAACAACTCGCCAGCCGTATCATGATTCACTTGTCCATAAATATCCCAACTACTGTCATAGTAGCCCGCTCCTGCGTGTGCGCTAACATTATATGCCAAGCCTTTTTGACGTGCTGCGCCAAAGATTCGTGAGTACATTGTACCGGTCAAGATATGGTTGAGGTAATGCATCGCGTCAAGCTCTTCATCTGTAAGCTCGCGTGATATTGCCATCGAAAGATTAAATGTAAGGTTTGATGCGTCTTTGCGGCGAATAACGCTTGGGCCGCTACTCACTAGCTCGTCACGCGGCACAATAAAGCGCTCGCCCTCCGCAAGTTGCATATCTTCAAGCTGACGCTTAATCTCTGCTTTACGACCGTCAAGTTTACCGGCAATGACAAAACGCATATTGCGAGTTGTGTGTGTTCGTCGATGATGCTCACGTACATCAGCAAGCGTGACTGCGCCAATCGTCGGAAGAGACTGTCGATAGGTCAAAACATCCTCACCTAATAATTGCTGTACCCGTGGCCACAAAATACGATGATGGTCGTTCAAATAATTGGTCAGTTCACCACGAACATTGCCTTTTTCCGCCTGTAACTCAACGTCGTTAAAGCGTGGCTGACAAATCGCTAATTTTTGCAGATCGAGAATACGATCCCATTCAAAGTCTGCGCAATCTGCCTCATATACCATCGAAAGGTCACTTGTATAAGCGTTACTGAGTGCACCGTTCTTCGAAAACTCTGCAGCAAACTCATGCTCAGACTTAAAACGTGCATTTGCACCAAACGCCATATGCTCCATGATGTGTGCAACTTGCTCAATGTCCTTTGACTTAGCGTATCGATTGCCTGCTCGAAACTGAAACTGCATGCTCATCACAGTTGCACCAGGTACATCAATAAGCAGTCCCCTTGCGCCATTCTTTAAACGTACTTCTTCAACGGTATGGTTCATCTATTCATTCTTTCCAGCAATTAAGCACGTTTCTTTTTTCGATTTTGGCGCTCAGATTTTTTCTTTTTTCGTGCCACGTTTTTCTTATGATGCACTTCAGTCGTTGTTGCAGCTTTCTTGACCTTAAAATCTTTATCTCGACTCTTTACGCCGCCAGTTATTTCATTAACACCTTTTTCGACAGCACTTTCAGCCAGACGAGTCAGTTCTGTTTCGTATTCTTCATCTGCGCGCGCAACAACATCTTGTTTGTGTACATGCATAACGGCACGTAGTACCTCGTCGCGTAGTGTCAGCTGCAAACTATCAAACAGTTTTGCTGCTTCGCTTCGGTACTCAACAAGTGGATCGCGCTGACCAACACTTCTCCAGTGAATGCCCTCACGAAGGTGTTGCATGTTTTCAAGGTGTTGCATCCACAACGTATCAAGCACCTGTAAGTACACTTCACGCTCAACTTTACGTAGTGTTTCCTCGTCAAGTTCATCCTCTTTTAACTTATATAGCTTGTCGACTTCTTTCTTCGCAAGTTCGTATCGCTTTTTGTCGTTCTTTTCGTCACCAATGGCCTTCAATTTTTTGTCATTCAGACTAAACAATACTTCAAAGTCACTAGCAAAACGCTTGTTATTCTTTGCGGGAAGAACCGTTAATTCACGAACTTTTGCCTCAAACAACCGTTCAACCTCAGGTTTGATATCAGTACCTTCAAGAATCTTGCGACGAATCGTATAGACAACTCGACGGTGACGATTAATAACGTTGTCGTACTGAACAACATTTTTACGCGTATCAAAGTTGTAGCCTTCAACACGCTTTTGCGCAGCCTCAAGTGTCTTTGATACTGCTTTATTTTGAATCGGTGTATCTTCACTCACACCCAAACGATCCATAAGTGCAGCAATTCGCTCTCCCTGGAAAATACGCATCAAATCGTCTTCTGTCGATACATAAAACTGCGTCTCACCAGGGTCACCCTGTCGCCCACCACGTCCACGAAGCTGATTATCGATACGACGAGATTCGTGTCGTTCACTACCGATCACTACCAATCCACCGAGCTCAACAACACCTTCGCCCAACTTAATGTCAGTTCCACGGCCTGCGATGTTTGTTGCCAACGTAATTGCACCCTTTTCTCCAGCTTTTTCAACAATCGCTGCCTCACGTTCGTTGTTCTTTGCGTTCAATAGTTCATACGGAACTTTTTCTTTATCCAACCACGCAGCAATCAACTCATTCTTGGCAATTGAAGCGGATCCAACCAAGACTGGTCGTCCAATCGCATGATACTCTTTAATCGCGTCAGCAACAGCTTTTAACTTGCCTTTTTCGGTCTTAAAGATAAGATCTTGTTTGTCAGTACGAGCGATCGGTCGATTTGACGGAATCTGAATAACATCCAAGCTATAGATTTGCTGAAACTCTTCGGCCTCTGTAAATGCAGTACCAGTCATACCAGACAACTTTTTATACAAACGGAAGTAGTTTTGGAACGAGACCGTTGCAAGTGTCATACTCTCTTGCAAGACATCAACACCTTCTTTTGCCTCGATTGCTTGGTGCAGTCCCTCGTTATAACGACGACCTTGCATCAAACGACCCGTAAATTCGTCAACAATCACAACTTCACCGTCGTTCGTCACAACGTAGTCTTTGTCGCGCTTAAACAATGTCTGTGCTCGCAAGGATTGATCAAGGTGATATACAGATCGTACGTATTCAGGACTATAGAGGTTTTTAATGCCAAGTAACTTTTGAATCTTCTCAACACCTGTATCAGTCAAGGCGACAGTCTTGCGCTTCTCATCAAGCGTATAGTCTTCGTCAACCAATTTTGCTGCTACTTTAGCAAACTGATAATAACTATCCGGATTTTCAGCAGCCGGTGCACTAATAATAAGTGGCGTACGTGCTTCATCGATCAAGATGCTGTCTACCTCGTCAACGATTGCAAAATGCAAATCGCGTTGGCGAAGCAAGTCAACTTCATTAACCATGTTATCGCGTAGGTAGTCAAAGCCAAACTCGTTATTTGTGCCGTACGTGATGTCAGCCGCATAGGCTTCTTTACGAGTCGCAGGTCGAAGGCGCTTCATACGTGGGTCATCGTGTGCTTCATTGTCATATGTTGGATCAAAAATAAACGATGCCTCATTAATAATCACGCCTGTTGATAGTCCCAAGAAGTGATAGAGCTCACCCATCCAACTTGCGTCACGCTGCGCAAGATAATCATTAACTGTCACAACGTGCACACCTTTTTCTTCCAGAGCATTCAAATATACAGGCAGGGTTGCAACAAGCGTCTTACCTTCACCGGTCTTCATCTCGGCAACGTTGCCATCATGCAGTGCCATACCGCCAATAAGCTGCACGTCAAAGTGCCGCATTCCTAGTACACGGTCACTCGCTTCACGCACCAATGCAAACGCATCAGGTAATATGCTTTCGAGTGTTGTTCCCTTCTTTTGTAACTGCTTTTTAAGTACTTCAGTCTGTTTTTTAAGGTCTGCTTTTGACAGCTTCTTGTATTTTTCGGTCAACACATTAATTGAACCAACTCGTTTTTCAAGACCTTTAAGAATCTTTTTTTGTGGGTCACCAAATATCTTGGTCAACACCCCTTGCCTACTTACCATAATCAAAAACCCTCACTTATCAGAAAATATCTGTACAATACTGCCTTATATTATACGGCGGTATTGCAGATAGAACAAGGTGTTTAGCGTACTATAATTCGCGGGCAAAACTTCGCTTGAAGCGGCTCATAACGCCGCGACGTCCAACATGCGCAATCGACGACTGTTTGTATTTGCGAAGCTGCGCCACAATCTTGGCTTCAACGATGTCTATCGCCGCCAATACGTTAACTGTCGAATCTTTTGCGGTAATGATTTTATCAGGCACCTGCAGAATAACCTCGGCTTCATATTTATTACCGTGGTCGCGGTTCACTTCTTTGAGTTTTACTTCGGCTGTCACACTATCGCGTGCATGCCGAGGGAGATAGCGATCAAGCTTACCAATCTTTTTGTTGACGTACTTTTTTGTCGTCTCATCCACGGAATATTTGTTGATTCCTGTGATTTCGATTGATGTAATCATGCTACCCTCCTAGTTACTTGGTTGGTAGTTCAATTATAACACTAATGGTTTACAGCGTCTCGCGACCACCTAAATACGGACGCAAAACTTCCGGTACGCGCAGCGTTCCGTCAGCATTCTGATAGTGTTCGATAACTGCGATCAGTGACCGTGCAAGTGATACAGCTGTTCCATTAAGGGTGTGCACTGGTTCAAGATCACCAGACTCACGTCGAACACGTATATTCAGATTACGCGCTTGAAAATCAGTGCAGTTTGACGTGCTTGTAAGTTCACGATACATACTATCTACCGGTGACCAGTACTCAATGTCATATTTTTTACTAGCTGGTGCACCCAGATCACCTGATGCAATATTAATAACGTGGTATGGAATACCAATTGCTTGCCAAATTTCTTCTTCAATGGCCAGTATCTTTTCGTGCATCTCACTACTTTGTTCAGGCAGTGCAAATATATACATCTCAAGTTTATTAAACTGATGAACACGGAAAAGCCCGCGGTTAAATTTACCATACGTGCCGGCTTCTTTACGGTATGACGGACTATACCCTGCATACAATAATGGGAGTTGTCGTTCTTCCAAGATTTCATCTGCGTGGTATCCAGTTAGCGGCGCTTCGGCTGTCCCAATCAGTGACAAGTCTTCTCCATCAACAAAATATTCGTTGCTCTCAATGTCACTGCGCGGCGAGAAGCCTGCGCCCTGTGCGATACGTCCACTCACCATATGCGGCACAGTCATGTACGTAAAGCCTTTTTTCATCACAAGGTCGAGCGCAAACTGCGTAATCGCATTCTCTAGCAGTGCCAAATCACCTTTCAGGAAATAGAATTTGCTACTGGCAACCTTGGCGCCACGTTCAAAATCAACCCAATCACGCGCTACAGCAAAGTCGAGATGATCAGTCGCACCAGTATTCTGATCGCCCCATTTTTTTATCTCAACACTATCTTCTTCAGCACCAATCGGCACATCTGACTGCATCATGTTCGGAATCTGTGACATCAGCGCAAGATACTGATCTTCTGTATCTTTCAACTGTGGTTCAATTGCTGCAAGTTCATCTTTTAATATCTTCGCCTCTGCAATCAGCTCATCTGATGGTTTACCACCTTGCAACTGACTCGAGATAACATTACGTTTTTCACGAAGTTCATCGGCGTTTTGCTGCAGACCTCTTTTGGTCTCATCAACACGCAACAGGTCAGCGATAGAAACAGAGTAGCCTTTTTTTGTAGCGTTCTCTTGTACAAGTTCGGGGTTTTCTCGAATAAATTTAATGTCTAACATCTTGTCTCATTGTATCAAACTTGGCGTCTGTTGCGCAGCACTTGCAAATATTTGATATAGTTATATGAATATGATTGATAGGTCCTCTTCAGAATTTTCTCACGACACCACTCTGACACTAGAAGATACCTCGCAACTTTTCGAGGTTTTAAGTCCAATTCGCAAACGTTCACGAGTAGGTGCAGTTGTTCTTGCTGCCACCGTTGCTCTTGGTTCAGTTCTGCCCGCCGATATCGCAATCGGAAAGACTGATGTGGAACATTCAGTACCAACGATACACTCTATTAGTGACATGACTACCGAGCGACCAAACGACGATCCACTGGTATATATCGATGGTTTTGCCCGACAAGATAGCAGATGGCAGGCAACCAACATGTTGCCTGCATTACAGGTACTGACAGACTCAGAGATTAGTGCACTAGAATACGGAGAAAAAGGTATTGATATCAATGCTATCGCGAGCACGATAGCCAGCGAGCTAGAGCGACAAGGTGCAACTTCGGTATCGCTATATGGCTATAGTATTGGTGGTGATGTGGCACTCTTGGTCGCCGGTGTTCTTATCCATAAGTACGGCATTCGCGTGACAAACATATATCTTGATCACTCCCCGGCAAGTATCGATGATATTAACCCTGCCCAGCGTGAACTTGCAACGAACGTTATTAATGGCCTTGGCTTCTTCGAAGACTTGGGGCTTGAGCTACAATACAGCAGCATTGCCCGCGAAATAGTCAACCAAGCCATACCCGAGAGTAACTCCTATATGGACCAAGTATCCTCATCGTTGCTCATCGACCAATACAGTCTGGGCGCGTCAGTCGACACCGAACAAGCAATTGCCCGCTTGCAGTCCGACACGCTTCCAACGCCTGGAATTATCTATATTTCCTCAAAATCCGATACAGTCATTAACCTGACCCAAGCAGATGCAACGTTTCAACACGAGACGGCTGATGCCAACGTTCCGTATTTGTCCTTATCCGTAGATGGAACGGTGCACGGACGACCAGACTACGCCATAGACTCCTATATGTCAGTGTTCACCGAGTCTGAGCCCATGATCGAGCAGCAATCAAAAACCTCAGAAGCGCTGTACCGCATGCAAACTGGATTACATATCGATATGCGTGTTCAATTCAATCGCTAGATTACTCCGTACGTAGTGCTTCAATTGGATCAAGTTTTGCTGCACGTCGCGCTGGCAAATATCCTGCAATCATCGCAATAATCATCAGTACAATAATCAAAATTGCAATCGGGATTGGCTGGAAGATAAGTAGATAGTTGCCGTCGCCCAATGTCAGCAAACTCGTAATCCATGGGTTGAGTAATAGCCCAGCACCAATCGCCAAAGCCGACCCAATAACACCGCCCAAAAATCCAATCCACGCTGCTTCAAACTGGAACAAGCGACTGACATGTCGGCCACGCATCCCAAGCGCCTTCATCAGCCCAATCTCACGTGTACGCTCGAGTACTGAAATATACTGTGTATTAATGATACCGAATACGCTGGTAATCAATGCCAATATACCGAACCCAAATACAATTCCTTGTAGCACGTTGACGATTGTGAACAACAGTCCTTGCAGGTCTTTCGCTGTCTGGACACCATATCCCTTATCTTTTACAAGAGCATCCTTCACCGTTGCTGGATCAGTCCCTTGTTTAACGCTTGCTGTTGCGATGTTGTAACGCTGAAAACTACTCGTTCCGATCGTGCTAAACTCTGACAGCATTTTCGCCTGCGCATCGCTCACCTGCACATTTGATGTTGCGCTGAGCGCAGTTGCTGACTTACCAACGATAGCGACAATCGTGTACTCCGCGTCTTTTAGTTCTGGCTTGGCAAGCTGTTCAAGCGCCGCCGCGCCCTGTGTCACCGCTGTCTGAATTTGTTCCTGTGTCAGTGATGGATTACGCTCCAAATGAATTGTCACCGTCTTTCCAATCGCATCTGCGGCACTATTAAACCCTAGTAAATTCACATATGCTTCAGGTAGTGCTATCTCTGTGTCTTTAATTTGTGTCCGCAACGCTGGCAAAGCGCCACCAGCAACTGTCTGTGTCACACCAGCGTCATACTGCGTCACATCAGCTGTATACTTTTTTTGTCCAGGACGTGTAATGTATTGTGCGTTAATTGTATAAGAAGGACTCACACTCTCAATATCTGAACGTGCAGCAATGCCATCTATATCAGCTTGAGTGAGTTGCTTAACAACAGTACGCCCAGCCGCTCGCTGCAACAAACTCGCATTCGGGTCATACTCTTGAGGGCCAGTTTGCCCACCTTGGAAAAAACTTGGATCCTTTGCAATGGCAAGTACCTGCGGGTCGATATTTGTTGTGAGGAGCGTGTTAGCATACTGTCGTGCGCCCTCACCTGCTGCTATCGCCAATGTCAGCGTAAACGCACCCACGCCAATCGATAGGCTGGTCAAAATAGTGCGAACCTTAGCGTTCCCAAGGCTTCGTCCAGCACGGCGAATAATATCAAATGTCTTCATTATTTCTTCCCTTTCTGGATCTTCTCTACTTTTCCGTCCTTAATATAAATCTTGATGTCACACTTTGCAGCCAATTCTTCATCATGAGTCACGATCACAAGCGTACTGCCGCCTTGCTTATTTAGTCCAAACAAAAGTTTCTCAACTGTTGCGCCTGTCGCAGTGTCGAGGTTTCCGGTTGGCTCGTCGGCAAAAATGATACGTGGATTGTTGACGATAGCACGGGCAATAGCCAAACGTTGCTTTTGACCACCAGACAAATTACGGGCTTTCTGCTTCTCTTTATCACTGAGTCCCACGACACGAAGCGCTGCAAGCACTCGCTTTTTGCGAGCTGAGGCTGAATACTTACCAATCTCAAGAGGTAGGGCAACATTTTCAAATGAAGTTTCATTTGCTTGTACAAAAAAAGCCTGGAAAATAAATCCAATTTTTTGTGAACGAAATGTATCAACTGCTTTTTGCTTCAGCTTCAAAATATCAATACCATCAACCAGGATCTCGCCCTTTTCAGGTCGGTCAAGGCCACTCATCGCGTGCATCAGTGTTGACTTGCCAGATCCAGACTTACCGACAATCGCCACGCTTGCACCATCAGGAATCGTAAAGCTCACATCATCAAGTGCGACAAACGCTCCTGACTTTTTACCATAGGTTTTTGTAACATTTCGGACTTCAATCATTAATGACCCCTCCACGTGGCATTGTTATTAAATAGATTTCTCGCAGTTCTACTACACTTATTTTAGCACTAGCGCGTTTTTTATAACATATTGTTTTCATACAAAACGAGCACCCGTATAGATGCTCGTTATTACGTCAATCAGTCGTTACTTTGTTTGACTCTGCACATGCGCGACAAACGCAGTGATATAATCCTGCAAGAACTGCTTCGATCCTTCAACAACGACATCGTTATCGTCAAATACTGCTTTAGCACCAGCAAGGTAAATCTCTGGCTGACCCATTAACCTCGTGTTCAAATACACCAGCACGCTTCGTAGCTGTGATTGTGCAGGCCCTGTCCCAAGCGCACCACCAGATGCACCAACAATACCAGCTGGCTTGCCGTCGAACGAGTTTGTTCCCCATGGTCGTGACGCCCAGTCGATCGCATTCTTTAATAGCCCCGGAACACCTCGGTTATACTCAGGCGTGACGAACAAGACACCGTCTGCCGATTCAACAACATCTTTAACTGCTTGCGCACTCGCTGGAAAATCTGCTTCCAACTCCTCGTTAAATAGCGGCAGCTCGCCAATGTGTGCATAGCTAAAGGTCGTGCCTTCAGGTGCCAATTGTTCCAAGTTTTTAGCTAATTTTTTATTTAATGAGTCAGCCCGCAAACTACCAACAAAAACAGCGATGTGTGTCATGAGTATATATCCTTCTTTTTTATTATTACTATATTTAGTATAGTATTTTTGTTATATCATTGCAAGCAACTGTACTTTTCTTTGCACCCCTGTATTCTTATTGACAATCCATACCGATTATGCTATTATTCCAATAGATACATTAAAAACAAAAAGCAAAGAACATCACCTATATGAGTCACGAAGCAGCACATGGCCACCACCACGAAGCCCCTCCCGAGCCAAAAGAGGTTCGTATAGGCTATGACGGTGAAGACAAAACGCTCACTGTGAGACACCCTGAGGGTCATCTTGTACAATTTTTCCCAGAGAATGATCAGGATGCGTTTTTCATGTCACACGCTCTTCAAAACCCTGACTCACTGAGCCACCGCAACCTACCTAAAGGCCTCGCTGCTATGAAAGCTCGCCTTCTAGAGCTTGGATGGAATTTTGATGATCCTTTTTCTATTGCACTAGAGCCCGGTGCTCCGCGCCATGCGGATGAGCATGACGAGCATGATACACACCAGGACGAGCATAGCCATGAACAAGACGTGCATACAGAAAGACAAGAAGAGCTAGATGATACCCAGGAGACACACAAGCGTCGTACTGCGAAGCAATTTATGAATAGTGTTGGCCGAGCAGTTTTTGTAGGTTCAAAGACCATTATTAAAGGTACCCGGCACACCGGCCACGTCGTTGGCCATGCTGTGTCCGACACAGCGTCAAAAGCCTTTGATGCAACAAAAGAATCCCTAGGGAAAGCTCTTGAAGTAGTCAAGACAAACGCTGGAGCTGCCTTAGAAGACGCAAAACAGCTTGCAGCTGACTACAAAGTCGATACAGAGATGACCGCTACATCCATAAAAAATAATGCTATTGAACTAAAGAACAATGCAAAAGTAATCCTCAGCCCAAAGAACGAATATGAAGCCCTGCACGAGGCAATCAGTATACTCTTTCAACCTCTCGGTGATGACGAACGAGATGCCGCTCTGCAAGAGTTCCGCGAAAAGCGCTATCGCCGCTGGACAGATAAAGACGCCTCAGACAAAGAAAAAGCTGAACGTAAGGAAATTGCAAAATGGGCTCGTGCACGCCTTAAAGCTATCGCCCTAAAAAACAAACGCCTCCGCCAAGAAGCAAAGCAAGCCGAACGTGATGAAAAACTTCGTCAAAAAATAAAACAACAGTACATAAAAGATCGCGCCTTAAACGTTGTTCGCATAGAAGACAATGCCAAGGTTAATCTTGTGATTAAAGACCTCCGTCGCTACCTCGCAGAAAAACACCCTGTCGAGGAGACCCTGCCAGATGAAGATAAAGCAAAAGATTACTACAGCGGAAGTGTTGATTCTAGCGGGTTGTTAGGATAATTATGGCTGATCTTATTATTACACCAGAACTCTTAGCCTCTACTGGTATTCAGGTCCCCGATGACCAGATTGATAGCCTTCTTGATTACATGAACGACGTCCTTGAAGAACGAGTCGGTGAAGGCGTTGTTGAGTTGCTTGACGACGAAGAGCTTGAAGAACTTGTATTACTACAAGAAAACGGATCCGACGCGGATATCCATGCTTGGATTCAAACTCATATCACCGACCTTGACGAGGTTATTCAAGATGAGATCGATATATTGCTCGGTGAAGCAGCTGAACACCAAGAAGCATTTAGCGCGCTTAATAGTGAGGACTCGTAACATGAGTGCAGAAAACGAACCAACCATTGATCAAAGTTCATCTCATGTCATGAAAGATCCTGATAATGAGCTGACGATTGATGGCATACCTGTCCGTATAATCAATAAACGTAAATTTGCCCGTGGCGATTCGGCGACATATAAAGTTCCACTTACCGATGAAATCACCAACCTGTCACAGGTATATCGCGATAACCCAGACTTGACAGATAAAGACCGATTTGACGTAGCGATGGGTCTACCCCCTGCTATTCTCAGGAAAACGGTAGAAACGACTAATATCGATATCCCTGACGAGAATAATCTCATGGTGAAACTGAGTGCTGACGAACTAGCCCGGAGAGGTCCTGACGTGCCGGACAAACAAGTGAAACCAGTCCTTGATTACGTCTGCAAGAAGCTAGAGGTTGCTTTACGAAAAACTGTCTTTGATGAGTCTGGCAAAACAAAACTAGATGAATACGATAGATTGTCTAAAAACATATCTGATCAAGATATATTCGAGGATTGGATAGACCACAATGTACCGACGTTTCGTGAGACCGTAAGAACTATCCTGTATGATATCCTTCGCAGTAACGACTTCGCTACATTTCGGCAAGGTCTAGACGGCGATACTATTGTCAAACCTGAAGAACCACCTGTCGCGACAACAGTTGATACCGATGATGAGGAATCCGCTACCCTCGTCGATATCCCTATTCACACTGAGGCAACAACAGCCACTGCCGTTGAAGACAGTCCTGCACCAAAAGAAGCAAGTGTCTTTGACGCTACACTTGAGGACCTACCTGATGAGTTGCGTGCAACAATTTACCCCGAACACAGTCAACCTATTTTGAACTACTTAAGTATCAGATACCAAGACCTTATTCGAAAAACGCTTCTTGACGCCTTAGGGCAAGAAAAATTAGATGAATTTGATGCACTGTCAAAAACTGAAGCAGACGAAGAACAGCTCGAGAGCTGGGAGCAGAAAAACATACCAGAAGTAATCTCAAACTCAATGGCAGACCTTTGGCCTGGCCTTCTAGAGAGTAAAGACTTCGCCAAGTTCCGTGATTTTCTTACGGCCAATATTCCAGTCGACAAGACTTTTCCTCTACCGACTATCGAAAAATCAGTCGACACTGAGCCCCGCATACCAACCGACGAACAGCTTTTAAAAGGCTTGGTGCTTGGTAAAGAAGAAACGGTTGCTTTTGAACTATTTGACTCGACAAACTTTAATAAATCACCCGACCGATCTAAAGGATTCAAACGATACAGTATTCTCTTGGGTAAAGAAAGACAAGTAAAAATCGAGGGGGTTCACGCGCTTGCAGAGGTCAGAGTTGGCGCTATCAGAGACCTCGAGAAGTCAGTCTCAATAACAATCTATGAGGCGCCAGGTGAAGGTTTGCTTGTTGGGATTAGTGACTCTGATGCATCGGTGCGTTTAAAGCCAGGTCAAGGCATTGAAATCGGACGAAAGACGCAACAGCTAGAGGATCTCAATCGAACCGTCTCGGGCACACATTGTACTATATCCCTTGATACAGAAGGTCGCTTAGTTGTAACAAACCATAATCCAACCAACAATACCGCCGTACGAAGGTTTACACACTAAACCCTCCTAAATAAAACTACCTTCTACTCGAACTTGATGTCTGGGTAGATTGAGCGAGTCGTCTCGTCTATATCCATGCGGAGTTGAGGGAATGGTACGCCTTCGCGAGCGGTGACGCCTTCAAAAATCCAAAACAAGCGTTCGCTATAGCTAAAGCCGCAGGTTGGCGGAATGCCATACTCAAGCATCTCGACAAAGTCGATATCAAGCATCATTGCCTCATCGTCCCCTGCTTCACGCATTGCTTGCTGCTCGACAAAACGGTTCAACTGGTCAATTGGGTCGTTCAGCTCACTAAAGTTATTGCCAAGCTCTGAGCCTGCAATAACCGGCTGGAAGCGCTGTGTTGTACGTGGGTCACTTAGGTTGGTTTTGGCGAGAGGACTCACAAACAGAGGTGTGTTAATCAACCACACAGGGCCGGTCACGTCTTTACGGATGTTCTTCCATAACTTATCGATACCACGTGCCTTATTTTCGGCTTTTTCAACCTCAAGGTTATTGTCTTTGAGGGCTTTTTGCACATCCTCTAAGCTACACTCATAAATATCGATTCCGTAACGCTTTTTAATTGTTTCGGCATAGTCCCAATGTTCCCACTCTTTACTGAGGTCAATGTCAAACTCTCCCAGTTTGAACTGCAATGTACCAAACGTCTCTTGCAATACATACTTCATCAATCCTTGCATAAACTCAATACCCTGCACCCAGCTGGCGTACGCCCAATAAAACTCAAGCGCAATGTGCTCTGGCAAATGCTCGTCACTATAGTTCTCGTTCCTAAAGCGTGGTCCAAGGTCATATACCTTCTCGTAACCTGCACCAATGAGGCGCTTCAGTGGTAATTCGTGACTAATACGCAGGTAGAAGTCTTGGTCCAAAGCATCCATGTGGGTCACAAACGGATTCGCGTCAGCTCCACCGGTTGTGTGCTCAAGGACTGGTATATTAATTTCCAAAAAGCCATGATCATCCAGGTATTTACGTGTTGCCTGCCAAAACTTACTGCGACGCACAAAGCGGTCTCGCACTTCTTGGTTAACGTTCATATCAACGTAACGACGGCGCATACGCTCTTCCTTATTGGTAAAGCCCTCTTGTACACTTGGCATTGGACGAAGCGACTTCGTCAGCAGACGAATTGTCTTCACGGCGATAGAAACTTCACCTGTCTTACTCTTAATAATCTCGCCGGTTGCTTCAACAAAGTCGCCCGTATCAAGCAGTGGCAAATCGGCCATGGATAATTGGCTAATGCTCACATCACGTTCTGCTACCTGACCTTCGGTTAAAAACAGCTGAATCTCACCGGTAAAATCTTTTATGACGATGAAGGCAAGCTTACCAAACTTACGAATACCTATAATGCGACCGTCAACAGTTGCCGTCTGGCCTTCAAGGCTATCAAACTGCGATACAATATCGCCTGCGTTATGTGTGCGATGAGAATCTGCTGGGTACGGATCGACGCCCAGTTGCCGTAGCTCTTCGAGTTTACGAAGGCGTTCGTCGCGAAAATCTTTTAGTGTAGCCATATCTGTTACAGTATACCATATTGATTATTTTGCGTTGGACGTTGCAAGAACAATACCAAACACAATCAATATACCTCCCATCACTCTTTCGATATGATGTTGAATCTTAGTAATCCTCTGTTTGATAGCACGGTGTGAAACCAATACTGCCAAGAGTGCAAACCAAGCAAACGTGACGACTGCCATCTCTATTCCCATAATCACTTTGATATCAAGTGGCGTTGATGGTTGAATCACCAACGTAAACAAACTCAGGAAGAATAGCGTCGCCTTCGGGTTGGTAGCATTGGTGATAAGGCCACTGCGAATAGCTTGTAGTGGCGTAAGGTCGCTCTTGGCCTTCGCTGGTTTAGTCGCATCATCGCCGGCAGGTTTTGCTCGCAGTGATTTAATTCCGATATAGATCAAGTACGCCGCGCCGAGGAACTTCACGATGTTAAACAGAACTAGAGATTGAGAAATAATCAACGCAACACCGGCGAGGGCGAGCGTGACATGCAGTAAAATACCCAGTCCCAGTCCGACAGCGGTATAAATGCCACTTCTCTTCGAGTACACAAGACTGTTTCTGACAATCATAATAAAATCAGGACCGGGACTAGCAACCGCCAAAAAGTGAATCAACGCCACGCTCAATATAAGAGGGATATACTCCATGTGCTTAGTGTATCAGCGAAGTGTAGATTAGCCAATGTTGGCGATTTTGTAAGTCACTGTGCCTTTTGGTGTTGTGATAACAGCGCTATCACCTACTTTTTTACCAAACACGGCTTCACCAATTGGTGATTCGTTGCTAATCTTGCCATCAAGTGGGTCTGCTTCAACTGGACCAACAATCGTGTACGTTACGGACTTATTACCAGTCTTTAACTCCACTTTGCTGCCGAGTGCAACTTTGGTCTTACTGCCGCCTTTAATAAGGTCAGCGTTCAACAAAATATCTTCAATCTCGGCGATACGGCTCTCAAGTAGTCCTTGTTCTTCGCGCGCAGCATCATATTCAGCATTTTCACTCAGGTCACCAAAGTCACGTGCGTCAGCAATCTTATCTGCAATTGCGCCGCGGCGGCTCTTCAAGCCCTCAAGTTCTTGCTCAAGTTCTTTTTTACCTTCAGATGTGATTTGGTATAGTTTCTTCATAATAATTCCTCTTCTTGAACGATAAAATAGGCCACTACGGGCACCGTTCACACTATAACTTCCCTATTGGTGTGTTTACAGTCAGCTCAGTTTAGCAAGCAGTTGTTCGCGTGTCAACAAGATTGTCTCACCGCTCACTCGCTCTGTATACTCGTACTGATTCTCTGCTATCAAACGATCGCTCACAGTGACGCGGTGTGGAATACCAATCAGCTCGCTATCAGAGAACTTCTCTCCTGGACGCACGTCACGATCATCATAAAGTACCTCAATACCCTTTGCCTGTAACTCGTCGTAGAGTTCATCTGCATGCCCGATAGCATCATCCTTACCAATCGATACAAGATACACGTTTGCTGGTGCAATCGCCTCAGGCCACACCAATCCCTTATCATCTGATAGTTTTTCGGCAATCACGCCCATTACTCGAGTAACGCCAATACCGTAACTGCCCATAAACACTGGATGGGCACTATCGTCGGCATCAACAAAATCAAGTCCCATCTCTTCAGCTTTTTGCGAGCCAAAATTAAAGATATTGCCTACTTCAGCGGTCTTCACTTGCTCTAGTTCATCGCGTGATATTCCCAGTTCACGCACGGCATCATCAATCACCTCTTCGTTTACCGCAATATTTTTGCCACGATGAAGATAAATAACATCCTCGCCTGCATCACAAATCGTTTGAAATTCATGACTAAACTTTGTAAATGCACCCCCACTTGCAAATGTTACGTACGTGTCTGCACCAATTCCCAGTCGATCGTAGACGCGCTTATATGCCTCAATCGTCCTGTTATAGTACGCCTCCAAATCATCGGCACTCGTATGAAACGAATACATGTCTTTCATAATAAACTCACGACCGCGCATAATGCCGCTTTTGGCACGAAGTTCGTTGCGCATCTTGGTCTGGAACTGATACAGACTAATAGGTAAATCCTTGTAACTATGCACATACTGCTTCAACATCTCGACAATAGGCTCTTCGTGGCTCCAGCCAAGCCCAACTTCTGTGTCGTCTTTTAGGCGAGTCTTAAACCACACGTCAACGACATCGTCGTTCCATCGGCCGGTCTTCTCCCAGATCTCGCGGCGCTGCAAACTCGTCATAATAAGTTCGTTCGAATCTATCGCGTTCATTTCTTCACGAACGATGTGCTTGATCTTCTCAATAACGCGAATACCGAGTGGTAGGTACGCATACGCGCCCGCCATTTCTTTGTATACAAAGCCTGCGCGGATTAGCAGCTGCGCGTTTTTGGCAACTTCATCGGCTGGTGCAGATTTGCTGGTCTTGGTAAATAAGTGAGATATACGCATACTATCCCCCTAGTGTATTCAATAACATCGGATTAATAAAGAGGATGTAAAACGCAATTGCGTTTTTTGTCATATGAACAAGGATCGGTGCCCATATGCTTCCCGTACTGAGACGCAACAAACACAAGATAATACTAAGGGCAAAAGTATCAATCGCCACGTTCCATGCGCCGTGCACCGCACCAAACAAAAGACTCGTTACTAGTACGGCTATCCACACGGGAATGTACTTCTTCAATTGCCCAAACAAGTACCCTCGAAACAGCACTTCCTCGGCAATCGGAGCCAAAATAACCAGCGTGATAAACGCCAAGATATATTCATAGCGCTGACTCAAACCATTAAAGCCAGTATCTTGCGCTTGTCCAACGTCAAACCACGGCAAAAACGTCGTTGCGGCTAGTATCAAGATGCTCGACAAAATGAAGTAGACGACGACAGCAATTGGTGTCATCCAAATATCAGTCCAATTTGGCAAACGCTCGATACCTAAGTCTCCCTTGCTAATCCGTCGTTTTTTTATCAGCCACGGCA
>JAKQOF010000102.1 GCA_029565375.1 bacterium | reverse complement strand
ATCGGTTAGAGCAGGCGGCTCATAACCACTTGGTAGATGGTTCGATTCCATCCAGCCCCACCAGTGGTTATAAAATAAAAGGGGGTAGGTAGTTCAACTCTACCCAGCCCCACCAAAAATAGCTATCAATTGATAGCTATTTTTCTTGGCTTTGCGCGGCGACTGCTTGGAACTTTTTCTCTAAATACCCTTTTAACGAATGTACGTCAACAAGTCCAGACCGCTGTCTAATGCCTCTTTCCGGCTCTGCTTCGCTACCAAAGATTTGTGCTGCCCAAAATCGCGCGCGATTTGCTTCAAGTTGACGTGCTTCCGCGATTATCCCTTTCATACTAGTGACTGTTCGGTCACTAGTAATAATTGACGTACTTTGTAACAACTGTCCAGTAAGTGTCGTGTAATCGTCATCTGTATGGTCTTTACCAACACCCTTTTCAAACATAAAATTATTACGATACCGCGCCATATAAAACATAGCTGGCAGTAGCGTGGGATCAAATCGCCATTTTGCCAATCGGTCAACATCACCAAATCGCTGATCAGCTTCGTCAGGTACATCACCTACCTCAGCTTCAAGCTCAACAAGCATACGCTGATGTGCTTGAGCATCTTCAAGATTGCCAATAAACTCATCGGTAAGATTTTCCATCACCAAACTAGAAGGTCGATTGCCATTCATGTCGACCAGTGACTTTAGTGTTTCTCCAGCATCAAGTTTTCTTTACTCAACCCGCTCTTCATATTCTTTGGCAACAAGTGCGTATTTGGCCGCACCTTCAGGTGAAGAAAAATCCAATAACCCATCCATCAGGCTCGCTTCACGAGAACTGTGCGGATATGTCCCTGCCGCGCGAAAGATACGCTGTGTCCGCGCACGACGCTGCTCTTCATCTAGATGTACATCAGGACTTTTATAAAGTCTTCCGTCGCCAAAAATGAGGACATCCTGTTCGTTCAGCTTCGGGCCATTAGGTGGGGTTGGAGTCACTGGCATCGTTACTGTTTTCCTTGAATATGTTGTGCGCGTCGAGCAAGTTCAGCCGTTTTTACGACTATTGCAATCTCTTTATGACGGCGTTTAACAACATCCGGCCCAGACTCACTAAACCCTTCGGTCAGTTCTTCCTTCATATCGCCACGAATATCCTGTAACTCAGCCTGAGAAAACCCAACGCGAAGCATACCCGCGCTGTCGTTCAGTATGTTTAGGTGAGCGCCGACTGTCCCTAGCAGGCGGTTAGCGTTATAGCCCATACCACGCGCGACTCGGTTCGCAAGGCCTTTCTGCTCTGAGTCATAGCGATCTTTGAAGTCGCTATCCGGATCCTCGTTCTCGGCATTGACATGACGTGCTTGGTTGGCAGCACTATACGCTTCCATAATTGCTGCAATACTCGATGCACGCGCAGATAACGTCACGAATGCACCATGTGACACTTCTGCTATTGGCTGTTCGATAATACTATCAGACCCTTGTTGCATAAAGTCGTCGTCAAATAACTGCGGTTGATTGTTGGGTATTGGCTGGTCCACAACAGGTTTACCGAGGAAACGATCCAAGATTGACCGTATCTCAATCGTACCGGCTTGAATCTTTTCAGGCGTTGAAAAATCCCAGCGATTCCAAAAATCACTACTTGCCAAATACTCTTGAAGGGGGACAGCTTCTCCGCTATCAAGCGTAATCACATGACCACCTTTGGGCGCACGTCGTATACGCTGCTTGATAAAAGCGAGCGTGTCCTTATATACGTCGGGGATAGGTTCAGGAGTCTGATCAACGCCAATAGGAGCAACTGGCCACTGGGGCACATAAACTTCAGTCGATCGCGTACCAGATGTATGCATAATACTATTATAGCATAACCTTAATGTATAGTCAATTATTACTGTTGCGTTACTGTGATACGCTCGGCATCGAGCGTATAAAGGCTTTCGATATACGTACCGAGCTCTTCAGCCTCTGCATCGCTAAGATCCCTAGCTTCGTGATCAAGGTAGGCAAAAATATAATCTTTTGAACGGCCTCTTTCATGCGCAGCAACCGCTTCCCGCTTATATATATCCAACCTCTTAAGGGCTGGCTCTATCTCTTGGGAATCTACAGAGCTTTCACCAGCAAGTAGCGATAAGGCGGCAGCTCCCATACCAGCTTGAGGCAGCTTTTCTATTGATGGAGTATTAAACTCTGCGTACGTGTCTCCATATACAAGAGTACCAATGCCAGAATTTTGCTCATGCCCATACCGCTGTCTATTCTCGGCTCGATGGTCAAGTGACGGAACGTAAGCAGGAATTCGATGATTCCAAGGAAGAGGGTCTGGGTCTTCTAGCCCTAACGTGCTTAGGAGCTCATGGTCTGGTTGATATGCGTTCATTTTTATATTATAGCACGAGCAATATGAAAAGTCAATCTATTCCCAGCGGAAGACCTTGAATGCGATGAAGTAAATAATGACCAACCACGCGCCAATAAGACCAATTTGTGGAAGAATGTCGATAAGATGCTTGCCCTCGGTAGCGATCAAGCGGATACCGTCAATAATGGGCGTGAGCGGCAAGAAAGCCGATATGTTTTGTAGCCACTCTGGCATCAGATAGCGCGGGAAGAACGTTCCGGACAGAAACATCATTGGAAAGACAATGATATTGGTCAGTGGTGCTGCCTGGCGTTCGTTCTTGGCCCACCCACCCAGTGCCAAGCCAATGCCAAGGATTGTTACAATACCAAGAATAAGGAACAATGCCAGCTCTATCCAGTTGCCCACAACCTGCAAGTGGAAGACAGCGATTGCCACCGCAAACATAATTGCCAAACTGAGAAGGCCAATAATTGCCTGTCCAATCATGGTTGAGAGGAAATACTGCCAGACTTTGAGTGGTGTCGTGCTGAGGCGACGCAAGATACCCATCTTCTTCAGCTCTGGGAAGACATTGACTGGTCCAAAGATACCCATACCAATGATGGCAAAGCCAAGTAACCCGGCGAATGTGTAGTCAAACGGAGACAAACTGCGATCGTTAATCTGCTCGCTGGCGACGGTAAACGGTGTGACATTGGTCACAAACTGGCCATTGATTACCTTGAACTGAGCGTCAAGAATCGAGGTTAAGGCAGTTGCAGACTGGGCGTTGTTTTGCGTATAGATGACATTGGCTTCGCCGGTTGGATAAGCTGTGCCTTCTTTGACATCACCGAAGTTCGCAGGCAGCTCCACGACTGCATCAAGCTCGGAACGGGTCATCTTCTCTTTTGCAGCGTCGAGTGTGGTGACTTCACTGTTAACCTTTAAAATCTTGCTGTCAGCCAGTTGCTTTACGAACGTCTTTGAAAACTCACTTGAAGAATTATTAATCACGGCAACATTAAAGGACAGGTTGCCATTGCCGCTATTAAGGCCACCGAATACAAATAGGAAGATCAGCGGAAAACCAATAGTGAAGAATAATGCCAAGCGATCGCGGAAAAAGCGCTTGGTGTTAATGCGCACGAACGTCATGACGGTAAAGAGCGAACGCTTCATGCTATGCACCCTCCCGTAGGCCTTTGCCCGTTAGGTCAATGAACACGTCCTCAAGGTTGGCTTGCTCGACGTGCTGTTCTTTCTTGAAGCCTCGCTTAAGGAGTTGCTTGATCAAGTTCTTTGGCGTATCAATGGCAACAATTTTACCGTTGTCCATGACGGCAATTCGGTCACAGAGCACCTCTGCTTCGTCCATGTAGTGTGTTGTCATGACGACGCTGATACCGCGGTCACGCACCTTCTCGATCAATTCCCACAGATTGCGACGTGCCTGAGGGTCAAGCCCAGTTGTTGGCTCGTCTAAAAAGAATACTTTTGGACCATGCACAAGTGCCGTCGTAATGCTCAGACGCTGCTTTTGGCCGCCCGAAAGGTTCTCGACGTAGGCATTTGCCTTCTCTTCCAAATCAACATCGCGCAGGAATGCCATCGGGTCGACTTTTTCGCCGTACGCGGCAGCAAACATTTCGATAACTTCTGTCAGTTTGGTTTTATCCTGAAAAGCAGGCGATTGTGGCTGTACACCAATCAGATACTTAATGCGTTGTGGGTCTTCGGCAACGTTAATGCCATCAATCAGGACTGTGCCTTCGTCGATGTCACGTAAGGTCTCCATCATTTCCAGCGTTGTTGTCTTACCGGCACCGTTGGGGCCAAGAATACCAAATATTTCGCCTTTTTTAACGGAAAAACTAATACCATCAACGGCTTGCTTATCACCATAGCGCTTTTTCAACCCGCGCACTTCGATCATATTTGTCATTAGTTCTATTTTACTACATATCGTCGCATACAAAAGAAAAAGCCCCCTGGGGAGGAG
>JAKQOF010000078.1 GCA_029565375.1 bacterium | reverse complement strand
CCTGCCGAGCGTGGAGTTATTTATGCACTTGACGGTGATAAGCCGGTGCAACTGGTGATGAACGAGACGGTATATACGGTGTTTGCTGATCCGCAAATTATCGAGACGAGCGATCACAGCAAGATCATTGACGTTGTTCGTCGTATCGCTGGTGGGAACGCACGCTCTGAGCTTGATGGTCTGCTCGCAAAAAAAGAGACGCGCTATCAGGTACTTGCAACCAAGGTATCGCGTGTACAAGCAGAGAAGATTAAGGCAGAGAGTTTGCGTGGTATTAGTTTTCAAAAAGAGACGCAGCGTGTCTATCCAGAAGGCGCATTGGCCGCTCAGGTACTTGGCTTTGTAAACTTTGAAGGTAAGGGAACATACGGCGTCGAGAGCGCGTTAAATGACCGCTTGAAGGGGACAAAAGGGCTTTTGCAATCAGTTGTTGACGTTGCTGATGTGCCACTGACGATTGGCAATCGCAATATTAATACCCCTGCGGTGAATGGCGACAACATTGTTCTTAGTATTGATCGCAACGTACAGTCCTATACTGAGCAAGCACTGGCAGCTGGACTGGCACGAACAGGTGCAACGAAGGGGAGTGTCTTGGTGATGAATCCACAGACAGGTAAGGTGCTTGCTATGGCAAACCTGCCGACATACAAGCCGGCTGAGTTTAATAAAGTCGAGGATGCAGCTGCTTTTAATAACGACACTATCTCTGCACCATATGAGCCAGGATCAGATGTGAAGACCTTTACGATGGCGACAGGCATCGATAAAGGTGTTGTCAAGGCAGACGATACCTTTAATAACACGGATTATATCACTGTTGATGACAGAACAATCACCAACGCGACAAAGGGCAAAACGGGTATTATTACCTTTCAGACCGCACTGACGTGGTCACTTAACACTGGGTTTGTGACTGTGGCTCAGCGACTTGGTGACGGCAAACAAATTACAAAATCAGCGCGTGACATCATGTACAACTACTTCCATGATCGGTTCCGTCTGGGTCAACGAACAGGCATCGAACTAGATAATGAGGCAAAAGGAACAGTGATTTCACCTGACGATGCGGACGGCAATGCTGTTCGTTATTCGAACATGGCATTTGGGCAAGGCTTGGATGCGACGATGATTCAGGTGACGGCAGGTTTTAGCTCGATTATTAATGGTGGTAACTACTACAAACCCACGATTTTAAATGGTACTATCGATCAAAACGGTGACTATAAGCCTGATGCCGCACCACAGCCGCTTGAAAAAGGTGTTGTGAGCGCGTCGACTTCGAATCAGATTCGTGAGATGACACATATTGCACGCGTTAGCTCGTTCCCGAGTGCAGATAAGCCAGGCTACTATGTGGGTGGTAAAACAGGTACGTCACAGGTCATCATTAACGGTCAGTATAGTGATCGCGAAACAGTCGGAACGTACTTAGGATATGGTGGTAGCGATACGTCAGAGTATGTCATAATGGTACAAGTGTCTGGTAAGGATAAGTTGATGCAGGGTGCGCGTGACGCTATGCCGATCTTTACCGATCTATCAAACTGGATGATAAATTATTTAAAAATACAGCCGAAGGGGTAACGTATGGAACTAACAATAACTAACTTGACGCAGGAGCTAACAGGCGTATTTATTTTGAGCGTCGGTGCGTTCCTTTTGGCGATGTTTTTGACACCGGTCTATACATATCTTGCGTACCGTTATAAGTTTTGGAAAAAGCAGCGAACAACCAGTACGACAGGTGAGGCTCTGACGGTCTTTAACAAGTTGCATGCTGCTAAATTTACTCGCAATATCCCGACAATGGCAGGACTTATCTTTGTTATTGCCATCACGCTCGTGACATTTGTTTTTAACCTTGATCGCAAAGAAACCTGGCTGCCACTGGCTGCATTGGTTGGTGGTGCACTAGTGGGACTGCTTGATGACATTATTAACCTTCGCGGCAGTGGTAAAGGCGTTGCAGGACTGCGCTCAAACATTAAGTTTGCAATGATTTCTGTAATTGGTCTGGGGCTTGGTTGGTACTTCTTTGTAAAGCTGGGCATCGATGTCGTCCATATTCCGTTCTTGGGTGACTGGACACTCGGTTGGTTAATTGTACCGGTCTTTGCGTTTGTCGTCGTTGCTGCTGGTAACGCCGTTAATATCAGTGACGGTCTTGATGGACTGGCTGGCGGGTTAGCTGCGATTAGTTATGGCGCATTTGGTATCATTGCACTTCTGCAAGGAAACTTCTTGCTGGCAGGCTTCTGCTTTACGGTTGTGGGAGGATTGCTGAGTTATCTGTGGTTCAATATTTATCCAGCACGATTCTTTATGGGAGATGTGGGGAGTTTTGCGTTAGGTACATCGCTGGGAGTAGTGGCAATGCTCACAAACACACTGTTCCTTTTGCCTGTGGTCGGTATCGTATTTGTCATTGAAGCCGGTTCTAGCCTTATTCAGATTTTTAGTAAAAAAGTCTTTAAGCGCAAGATATTTATCTCTGCACCGGTGCACCATCACCTAGAGGCAATTGGCTGGCCAGAGACAAAAGTAACAATGCGCTTTTGGGTGATCGCAACAGTCGCAGCGTTTGTCGGTGTGTTGCTCGCACTTGCTGGAGGCAATATTTAGCATGAGTCTTGGTGGGCGACGTCGAGAGGGCGTACTCGCTACTCTGAGCGCTCCACTTTCAGAGATGGCAACAACTGTCCGTCGCCATCGGCCTGACTATTTGATCATTCTGTATATGGGCTTGTTGATGTTGTTCGGTCTGATTATTATTTATGCGATTGGCCCGCAGCGAGCTAACGTACTCAATAATTCGTACGGTAGTGATTATAGCGACACATACTTCTTTATCAAGCAATCCATAAGCTTGGCGTTGTCACTGGGTGCATTTGCGATTATGGCAGCCTTGCCCTTTGGGTGGATTATGAAACACGGGGGCAAGTTATTAGTTATTGGCTTTGCCGCCTGTGCGCTGCTTGCAATTACGGCACTTATTGGGCTATCTATTGCGCAGTGTAGTTTGGGAGCATGTCGTTGGTTTGACCTTGGCGGCCTGGGAAGTTTGCAGCCGGCAGAGATACTAAAGTTTGGTATTTTGATCTTTACCGCAGGCTTCTTGGGCTCAAAGATTAGTAAAGGTAAGATCAATGATCTACATGAAACATTGATACCACTTGGTGTTATTACTGCGTTGGCGTTGTTCTTTGTTGTCTTTATTCAGCAGGACCTTGGAACAGGAATTGCACTGATGAGCATTATTATTACAATGCTCCTTGTTGGGGGTGTCAGCAAGAAGGTTGGAGCAGGGATAATCGCGAGTTTGTTGGTTGTTGGTATTGGGCTGATTGTGGCAGCACCGCACCGCGTTGATCGTATTTTGACATTTTTGAAAGGAGACGACAGCTCGGTTCAGGATGAGTCGAGCTACCACATTGAACACGCGAAGATTGCCATTGGAACTGGATGGTTGTTTGGTGTTGGCATTGGTAACAGTGTTCAGGCAACGGGATACTTGCCGGAGGCGATTAATGACTCTGTTTTTGCCATCATGGGCGAGACTTTTGGCTTTGTAGGTCTGGTTGCAATATTGGCACTGTTTACCGCATTGCTACTTCGTTTATTGAAGGTGATGGATCATTTGGTTGATATCAGGCTCAAACTGCTTGCCGCGGGTGTCTTTGGTTGGTTTGGCGCACATGTTATTCTTAATGTAGCGTCAATGATCGGTATTTTTCCGCTCACCGGCATTACGTTACCGTTACTGAGTTTTGGCGGCACCAGCATGATATTTATTGCCGCAGCCCTTGGACTCGTGTTTCAACTATCGCGTTACACCGTACACTCATCAAGATTAAAGGAGGCCACGAATGAGAATTCTAGCAGTCGGCGGGGGATCGGGCGGTCACGTTACTCCGGTCGTGGCAGTTCTTAAGGAAATTCACTCGCGCCATCCTAAAGCTGACGTTCGCTTTTGGTGTGACACAAAGTTTGCTCGTCAAGCGACATCGCTTCTCAAAGCGTATGACACCTCAGTCCCAGTACAGACAATTGTATCGGGAAAATTCCGTCGGTATAATCACTTAACATTCATGCAACAGTTGTTGTGGCCAAAGCTCGTTTTGTTGAATATACGAGATAGTTTTTTGGTCGTTGTTGGCTTTGTGCAAAGCTTCTTTAAGCTGATTATGTGGCGTCCGGACGTGGTCTTTACTAAGGGTGGGTATGTCTGTTTGCCGGTAGGGCTCGCTGCACGTGTGCTGCGAATTCCTCTTGTTATTCACGACTCAGATGCGCATCCAGGATTGACTAACAGAGTACTCTCTCGCTGGGCGACGTCGATTGCCACAGGCGCACCACTGGAGTATTACACATATCCAGAGGCGATTAGCCGATATGTGGGTATCCCGATTAGTTCTGATTTTCATGTTTTTACACATGCTGAACGCCAAGTTGCACGACAGCAGTGGGGGATAGACCAGTTACGGCCATTGATAGTGATTACTGGGGGAGGCCTGGGTGCAAAGCATATTAATGATGTTGTGGCCGAAACGCTACATGAGTTGATGAAAGTCGGAACAGTGGTGCTCATATCTGGTACGCTGCAGTACGACGAGCTGCGTGCACTCACGCCAGCCGACGATACTCGCTTTCAGTTACACGCATTTGTCTCGGAGGGCATGGCGTCGCTTCTTGGTGCGGCTGATGTTGTCGTTACGCGCGCTGGTGCAACGACGATGTTAGAACTCGCTGCTCTTTCAAAGCCGACAATTGTCATTCCCAATGCCAAGCTGACCGGTGGTCATCAAGTCAAGAACGCAAAAGTGTACCAAGACGCCGACGCCGTCATCGTCCTTAATGAAGAGTCGATGCTCAATCAACCCGGGCAGCTTGTCATGGCTATTAATGAGGTTTTGAATCATCACGAACGCTCGGCTGCGATGGCCTCACGGTTCGCGCGCTTTGCCAGACCTGCTGCGGCAAAAGATATGGCGGATATGATCTTAGCTGCCAAGAAGTAAGCTATAATAAAGTGTAACTACTTATGGCTATATTCAGGAAGAAACAAGACGATGTGCCTGCTCGTAGGCGTCAGGATACGTCCGTACGCCAACCGGCGACACCTGATACCTCGTACGGTACGTTTGCCCGTAACCGTACGCTAACTGGCACGACATCCGATGCTGTCACCACGAGCAGTCCTTATAACGATACCTTACGATCGCCGCGCACGCACGTACATCACTTGGCACGACAGCGACGCAAGCTTGGAACGATTTTGCTGATTATTGTTGGTGCATCGGCCTTATTATTATGGCTCCTGCTACAGTTTAGTGCGCGAGTGACTATTAGCCTGTCAGACACTACTATATCGCGAGAGATTGATACTGTGCGCTATGAAAAGGCAGTTGACGCATACTTTGGTCAATATCCGTTAAGTCGCTTACGACAAGCACTAGACGCGAAGCAGTTAGGTGACTATCTGGCGACAGTTGTTCCTGAGGTAGGGGAGGTGACGGGTATATCGCTAGGGGGTATTGGTGAGACAAACATAACCCTTACTATGCGTAAACCTGTCGCGGGATGGACTATTGATGGAAAACAATATTTTGTTGACGCAAACGGCGTTGCCTTTGAAAAAAATTATTACGCTACACCCGCTGTCCAGATCGTAGATAACAGTGGTGTTGGCTTTGTACAAGGTACTGCCGTTGCTAGTAACCGCTTTCTTGGTTTTGTTGGCCGTATTGTCGCTCTCGCGAAAGACCGAGGCTATACAGTCACTCAAGCCATCATACCGGTTGGAACGACTCGTCAGCTTGAAGTCCAACTTCAGGAAGTAAATACGCATGTACGTTTTTCTATTGATCGCCCAGCAGGGGAGCAAGTAGAGGATATGTCTCGTGCTTTGCAGTACCTTGCGAAAGTGGGACGAGCGCCAGGATATGTTGATGTGCGTGTGAGCGGCAAAGCCTTCTACAAGTAGTGCCCTTCAGGGGAGTCCCTCCTCCCTCACTCTCAATGTTCTATTTTTGTTCTATTTTTTGTATATCTATGACATGAGAAAAAACATATTAAAATACAGAATAAACAAAAATGCAAATATTCACAAAAAAAGAGTGGCGGGGCAGTGGCAAAATGTTTTCACGAAAAATGCAAACGGACCCATATGTGTGGATAAGTCGAGACGTCGATATACGTCGTTCATACAACATACCCAGCGTATTAATGAGTACAGTAACGATAATAATAAAAACATCAGTGAGTATGTGCAATATGTTATTACAAATAGGCACCACTCCTTCAATAGGTGGAAAGTGCTTATTTTACCTATATTACAGACGTATGTGTAATCATCTTATATACATATACTTAATGTCGTGAAAGATATATTGTGCGACGCATAGTCTCTAGGTATGTATGA
>JAKQOF010000016.1 GCA_029565375.1 bacterium | reverse complement strand
AAATCGCGTCCTTGGTGGAGGTTTTGCCGACACTGCCAGTCACGACAACAAGCTTGACATCGGGATGACGCTTAAAGTATTTTTTGACATATCGTTCAAGTGTGATGCGAATAATTGATTTAAACATTACTACTATAATAGCATTGTGGCTAAAAAGTAGCAGGCCCCGATCCATATGGATCGGGGCCTGCACCGTTGGTATTTAGCTGCGGAAGTCGGGCTCCTGCTCGCGCTCGTAGCGATCTGCGTACGACAGGTAGGCACCCAGGCATCCGAAGACGACAATGAACCCTGCGAGCAGAGTAAATGTAATCGTCAGCACCACCTGAAGAGGATTCGTCAGTGTCGTGAGGTACGCACCATACACGACATAGACGGCCCAGAAGAGCCCGAGCGCCTGAACGCTCCACGTCGCAGCCCGCATCAACAGGTAGCGCTCCGCCGGCTGCCGCGTGAACTCACGATGCGTGAGGTACGCGAAGACCCAGATCACAACCAAGAAGATGATCAGGAGGCCCTGCCACATCACGATCGGCGCCAAGTAGGCCTGCGCCAAGACGAGCACGACCAAGACGAGAGGCACGACGGGCACAAGCTCGACGGCGATCCGCTCAGCGAGAGTCTCCTTGACATTGGTCTGGCCATAAGCCCAGCGCCAGGTACCGAACGCCAGGAACAGCAGTTCGGCAACAGCGAGGGCCACGAACCACCCGCCGATGTTCTGCGCCTGAGGACCCACCATGACGAGGGCACCCCAAAGAGCAAGCACCATCACGACACGGGCAACGACGAGAAGGACCTCGAAGAGGTTCCAATCTCGACGCTCGACACCTCCCAACGAGGGAGTGACATTCTTTTTCACAACAACCTCCAGCCCAATTCTCCGTGTTCGCGGAGAGCGAGGCCAGAAGGATAACTGACCGATCATCCGACCACAAGTGTGATCGAGTCATCGGTCAGTTATCGCTATACCAAGGTGCAACGTAGAATATACGTGGACATATTATATACGAAAATACGAATAAAATCAATGGTGGAGCTACAGGGACTCGAACCCCAGCGCGCTTGGTGCGCGATGGGCTACTGGACTATTTTCTATTGTTTAAGAGGTCCAGGGTTCGAGGTAAGTGAAATCACCATATAAAAAGCCGGCAAATAGCCGGTTCTTCATATGGTGGAGCTACAGGGACTCGAACCCTGGACCTCTTCCATGCCATGGAAGCGCTCTAGCCAACTGAGCTACAGCCCCATAGCTAACAATTGTATATCAAAAACTCGCCCCAGGCACCAGGGACGAGTCTTGTTTTGCTGTTGCGCGCCCACCCGGGGCACTTTTTGTGTTTGTTTTTATGTTAAGCGCAAAGGTTACCCCTTTGGCGCACCAGCTCTACACATTATTATCCATTATTCATGGCAGAAACACAAGCATTATATGTGCGGCTACGGGTGGCGTTCGATGGGGCAACACCCGCTTTTGATGTTTCTGAAAGAAAATCAAAAGAAGGGGTAAATCGAAGGACAGGACCCGGATCTCTCTTGAGCCGATGTCGCTTATACTAGCATTTATATACAGAGTATGCTTAAATAATAGCGTTCAGAAGCACACGCGTATTAAGGCAAAAGGCGGGCGCTTACCTCTTTGGTAAACTCTCTTCTTCGCAAACATCGCAGAAGCGGTCGGTCTGACGATAATAAGTATCAGATTAAGAAGAAAAGAGTACAGACAATATGGCACAAAATCTATTTATCGGTAGCCTAGCATACGCTACTACTGATGACACACTCAAAGCATTTTTTGAGCAAATCGGTGAAGTATCAAGCGCACGAGTAATCACTGACCGCGACAGCGGTCGTTCAAAGGGCTTCGGCTTTGTTGAATTTACAGACGAAGCAAACAACCAAAAAGCTGTTGACCAGCTTGATGGCAAAGAGCTTGACGGTCGCGCAATCAGCGTTGGCCTAGCACGTCCAAAGGAAGATCGACCTCGTCGTGACTTCGGCGGCAACGACCGTGGTAACGGTGGTGGCGACGGCGGTTCATTCCGTCAGCGTAGCTGGTAGTTTACTACCCGTACACTTCAAAATACCTCGCTTTTACAGCGGGGTATTTTGTTATATGTATTGATGGATAACTGTGCGCTAACAGAGTATAATCACAGTAATGAGTACTGAGCATGCGTCCGAGCAATACATTGCCTCACTGATTGACCAAACGCTGGCCGACTTTTTCAGCCGGTCACTTGCCGAGGCAAAAGATGTCGACGACCATTATGCGACGTTGTGGCAAAATCTTGAACGACTGCATCAGTCCGGCGGCAAACGCATCCGACCAAAGATTGTCGTTATGTCATACCTTGCATTTGGCGGTAAAGACCTCGAAGCTATTATCCCTATTGCCTGTGCTCAAGAACTATTACACTTTAGTATGCTCATCCATGACGATATTATTGACCGCGACCTGGTGCGATACGGTGTCGATAATATCACCGGCAGCTACTTGCACGTATATGAACCGATTGTTGCAAGCCCCTCAGACCGGTTGCACTACGCAAACAGTGCAGCAATCCTCGCTGGTGACTTAATGATAGCCGGTGCGCACAAGTTAATCGCAGACAGCACCCTTTCTGCGGATACAAAAATCGTGGCAATGACCCAAATGTACGAAAGTATTTTTAACGTTGCAGGTGGTGAATTAATCGACACAGAATCGTCATTCCGACCTATTGGCGCAATTGATCCACTGAAAGTCACATTATACAAAACTGCGAGTTACTCCTTTGTTGGACCATGTGTTATTGGCGCACAACTTGCAAATGCTCCAGCTGCAAAAATAACATTACTGCGCGACTTTGCGACCAACCTTGGAATCGCCTACCAGTTAACCGATGACTTACTTGGTGTCTTTGGTGATGAGGCAAAAACAGGCAAATCAAACACAGGCGATATCCGCGAGGGAAAGAAGACACACCTCATCGACCTAACTCGACATAATCTGTCCGACCAAGATTCTGACTTTTTCAATACGCACTTTGGTACAGCCACCATATCCGACAATGACGTGCAGGCAATCAAAAATCTTATCATCTCTAGCGGGGCAAAAGAGCAAAGTGAAAATACGATTGCTCGTCACGTGCAAAGCGCTCGCCAAGCACTGACTGAACTCGCCTTCCATCCAGAGGCAACAGCACAGTTTGAAGCGCTCATCGATAAAGCAACAAAGCGAGATTACTAGATGGACCTCTACACTCGTGTTGCCTACCAAACAAGCCGTCACCTCACACTTGCCTATTCAACGTCATTTGGCATTAGCAGCAAACTATTTTCTGCGTCCATTCGACCACATATCTATGCAGTGTACGGCCTTGTCCGTGTTGCTGATGAGATTGTTGATACATACACAGGAACTGATCAACGGGAGTTACTCGACGCGCTCGAACTAGAGACATACACAGCAATAAAAACTGGCTACAGCACCAACCTGATTGTTCATGCATTTGCCTTGACCGCACGACAATACGGCATTACTAAAACGATTATCGCGCCGTTTTTTACCAGCATGCGCATGGATCTGTCACCACAAACATATACAGAAAAACTGTATAAGACATACATTTATGGGTCTGCTGAAGTTATTGGCCTTATGTGCCTTCGTGTTTTTTGTAGTGGTAACGATACACAGTACGAATCCCTACGAGAAGGCGCGCAAGCACTGGGCGCGGCCTACCAGAAGGTCAACTTTCTGCGTGATCTTGCGAGTGACAGTCAGTCACTTAATCGCATGTATTTTCCAGGAACGACGTTTGCATCGTTTGACGAGGCAGCCAAAAAAGCGATTATTGATGATATTGAAAAAGATATAAGACTTGCCAAGGAGTCACTTGCGCGGTTGCCAAAGTCATCACGTGTTGCTGTATCCACCAGCCTTTCCTACTACTCGACGCTCCTCGAAAAACTTCGTCACACATCCGCTGAACGTATTAAGCAAAAACGAGTCCGCGTCAATAACGCTCACAAGCTAGCCTTACTCGTGAAAACAATTGCCAAAGAAAGCACACAATCATGACACAAAAAAAAGTTATCATTATCGGCGCAGGCATTGGCGGACTTGCAACAGCAAATCTTTTGGCGAAAGCTGGCTACGACGTACATGTCTACGAGACGTCAGACAGAGCAGGTGGTCGCGCAGGAATACTAAAGAAGGATGGCTTTACATTTGATACCGGCCCATCATGGTATTTAATGCCTGAAGTATTTGAGCATTACTTCCAGCTACTTGGGTACTCCGTAGACGATCTCCTTGATTTAAAGCGCCTGTCTCCTGCGTACAAAGTTTTCTTTGAAAACAACGATCCTATCACGATTACGAGCGACCTAGAAAAAGACTCCGCGACATTTGAAAGTATAGAAAAGGGATCAGGAGCGTGGCTGCACGATTACGTCGAAAAAAGCGACGAGATATATCGGCTTTCAATCGACCACTTTCTCTATAGCAACTTCCAAAAGCCTCAAGAGTTGCTAAAGACGACATTACTGAAGCGTGGACCACAGATGGCACGTCTTGCCTTTACGTCGATTCATCGCTATATAGCAGGGTCACTACACACCAAACGTTTGCAGCAAATACTTGAGTACCCAATGGTGTTTCTTGGCACCTCACCATTTAGTGCTCCTGCGCTCTACAGTCTCATGAGTGCGCTCGACTTTAAAGAAGGAGTGTTTTATCCAGACCGCGGGCTCTACACAATCATTGAAGGCATAGTCAAAATCTCCGAAGACTTAGGCGTTCATATTCACTACTCTGCACCTGTTCAAAAAATCATCGTCAAAGACGGCAATGCTGTTGGCGTGCGTGTTGCCGGCGAAAATATTGCAGCGGACATTGTCATTTCAAACGCTGATCTTCACTACACCGAAACAGCGCTACTAGCACCAGACCAGCAGACATATCCTGAATCGTACTGGCAAAAGCAACAAGCTGGCCCCAGCGCACTTCTTATGTATTTAGGAGTAAAGGGCTCTATCGACCAATTTACCCATCACAATTTGTTATTCGTAGATGACTGGCGCAAAAACTTCACAGACATATACGACAGCAAAGCACTGCCCGAGAAAGCCTCGATATATATTTGCAAACCAACCGAAACCGATAAAAGTGTTGCGCCAAAAGGCCACGAAAACCTTTTTGTGCTCGTACCGCTACCTCCTGATGTCTCGGTAACGAAGCGCCAAGCCACAGAACTTGCCAATCGATACATC
>JAKQOF010000042.1 GCA_029565375.1 bacterium | reverse complement strand
TTCGTCGCGGTGCGCTACTACGCATTCTTGTAAGCCAGCTTGTTATCATCATCATTGTCGGACTTATCCTTGTCATTACCCAAACACTCGCCATTGACTCACTACTATTATGGGGCATTCTTGCGCTCGTCTTTGTGCTGGGACTTGGCTATGGCTTTATTATGGTGCACTATGCAGCGCGCCCTGCCAGGGATTTAATGGCAGCGGTCATCCATGTTGCCGGCGAGCCGTCCACAACAACACCACCAAATCCTAATGACAGTCAGTACAGTAGTAACGGCTTTAAAGAAGCACTCCAGACTATTTATGATTTATCTGGCAAAGCCGCCGCTGCAGCCGAAGCAGCACCAACAAGTACCGGAGTAACGCCGTCAGTACCAACAGGACTCGAGGCAGCACTTAACGCTTCTACCTGCGGATTCGTCATCCTTGATCATGACCGTACCATCTCATACAACAACAACTCCGCACCAATCAAAATTGATACCGAGGGCAAAAAGACGCTCGGCCTTATATTTAATGGAACTGATACGCTCGACAGCTGGCTGGACCAATGCGAGCAGCACGGTGTTCACGAAGAACATCTGTGGACACGTATCTCAGACAACCTGCCAGAGGAAGAGGGGCGACGCTTTTTTGACGTTATGGCCTCATACGACAAAGGCTCTCAGCACGAAGTCGTCCTCACACTCATCGACCGCACGTCGACCTATATTGTGAGCGAGCAAGACCTCGACTTTATTGCGTTTGCTGCGCACGAACTGCGTGGACCAATTACGGTCATTCGTGGGTATCTGGACGTGCTGGAAGACGAGCTATCGACCGTTCTTGCAGACGACCAAAAAGAGTTATTCCGTCGCCTCACGGTCTCTGCAAATCGTCTGTCTGGATACATCAACAATATCCTCAACACCTCGCGCTATGACCGACGTCACCTCAAAGTGCACTTGGCCGAAGAAACACTCAGTGCTATCTACGAGACAATCCGCGACGACATGGATCTGCGCGCAAAAGCACAGAACCGTCTGCTGACTGTCACCATTCCCGAAGCATTGCCGACTATCGCAGCTGACCGGGCAAGTATCAGTGAAGTACTCGGTAACCTTATCGACAATGCGATTAAATACAGCAACGAGGGGGGAGTCATCAACGTCACTGCCGCTGTCAAAAATGAGTTTGTCGAAGTATCGATAGAGGATCACGGTATCGGCATGCCCGGTAATGTTGTTAGCCAATTGTTCCAAAAGTTTTATCGCTCACACCGCTCACGCGAGACCGTTGCGGGCACAGGTATCGGCTTGTATATCAGTAAAGCAATTGTCGAATCACACGGCGGCACAATTGGCGTTCGCAGTGAAGAAGGCAAGGGATCTGTCTTTACCGTCGCGCTGCCTATTTACTCAACTGTTGCAGCCAAGCTGGCGGCAGGGGATAATAGTAACGAAGGTCTGATGGCACGTGGCAACGGCTGGATCAAAAATCATTCAATGTATAGGGGGTAACTATGGCAATCAAGACAGTACTATGCGTAGAAGATGACCGTTTTATTGGTGAAATGTATGTTCGCAGCCTCAAAAAAGCAGGCTACGATGTTGACTGGGTCGTTGATGGCAATGACGGCCTTATTACTGCGCGCAACAAAGCATACGACCTGATTCTCCTTGATGTTATGTTACCCGAGCGTCGTGGTACCGAGATTCTTGACGCACTACGTGGCGGAGCAGAGGACCTTATCCCAAATACAAAAGTGATTGTGCTGACTAACTTTGAACAAGACGATGCGTCACGCACTACCATGCAAAAGCACGCCGACGCATACCTTATCAAGGCAGAGATCACTCCGAAAAAGCTCATTGAAGTGATTCAACAGCTCGACGCTCAATAATTTAGATTTTGTCTTTCAGCTGCTTCAGCTGATCTTTGCACCACCATGACCATACGTCAGCGGTGTCTGCTGCTGTCTCGGCGATATAGTCATCCCACGTCATCCAACGATACTCCGCAACCTCATCAGGATTTGGATGAACGTCGCTGGTTGCCTTGGCGACGTACACTGGACAAAATTCGTGCTCAATAATGCCATTATACGGAGGTGTTTGATA
>JAKQOF010000037.1 GCA_029565375.1 bacterium | reverse complement strand
TTTTTCTTCTGAGTCATAACTACGAGTGTGTTGTTACTGCGTCCATAACGCGTTCATGAATATCTGTGATATCACCAATGCCGTCAATATGTACGACAGGTATAGATTGCTCGCCGAGGAATGTCAAAATTGGATCGACTTCAGCATGATATATCTTCAAACGAGCATCAACTGCCTCAGGTGTGTCGTCTGATCGCCCACGCGCTTCAATCCGCTTCAAAAGCTCTTCCTTAGCGACATCCATAACAATCGCCATGCTGATATCGCGTGGACCGGCAGGAAGATGTCCGACTAGCCACTCGGCCTGCTCGCGTTTTCGTGGAAAGCCATCTAAGATAAGGCCGCTAACATCCGTCGGTGCAGCAAGTGCCTCACTAAACAACTCGTACATCTTGTCAGACGATATAAGATTGCCTTTTTCTAGTTCAGCCAAGATATCGGGATTGCTTGTCTCACGTAAAAGCTGACCAGAACTAATCCACTCCCAGCCTTTTTTCTCCGCAAGTAGTTGACCCTGAACGCTCTTGCCCGCTCCAGCAGGACCAAAAAATAAAATCATTGTATATCTCCGTTTATTTACTGTAATGCGGTTTTGACAAGCTGTGCAACGAGTGCACCGTCAGCAGACGTGCCAAACTTTTGTTTTACTGCACCAATGACCTGCCCCATACCCGCCATCGATGTAACGCCAAGGTCGCTCATTGCCTGTTTGATTGCAATGTTAATCTCGTCTTCAGAGACTTGTGCAGGCAAATATGCCTCAATCACTGCAGATTCTTTGTGTTCTGCTTCAGATAACTCAGGGCGGCCGGCAGCTTCGTACTGCGTTGCACTATCGGCGCGCTTTTTTACTTCGCGAGCGATTAGCTGCTCAATTGTCGTGTCATCCAAACCGGTGTCACGTTTGTTTTGCTTCACTTCTTCGTCTAAAATCACTGACTTAAGACCACGAAGAACTTCGCCTTTAAAACGATCACCGCCTAATAAGGCGGTTTTAAGATCGTTATTGATGTCCTCTTTGAGGCTCACGTTTATCGAAGTCCTAGGCGCGCTTTGTCTAGCTTGTCTGCTTTGCGGCTCTTACGAATAATAGCCTTCTTGCGACGCTCGGTCTTACTGATTGGTTTTGCAAAACGCATAGCTGCCTTCGCTTCTGCGAGGACGCCACTTTGCAATACTTTGCGGTTGAAACGACGAATTAAATTCTCGTTTGCTTCTCGTTCATCTTTTCGGGTTACTTGTACCATATGGACTTCATTCTAACAGAGAAAGGCCGCTGACGCAACACTAATCACGCTCAACATGTAATAACTTACCTTCAACACTGCGACGTCCCTGCCATTCGTTAAGCATCGGCTGAAAAAGAATGTGTATCTGATCTCCAGGTTCAGCAAAAAAATGTTCGGGTGCGCTAAAGGCTAGCACCTGCATGCGCTTACCTGTTCTATCTTTCACCTCTAACTTTAGGTGCTGATTCTCAGCACCCATACGACGTTGGTCGGTCACCATCACGCTCTCTATGCGTAAAATTGGCTCTGGGTTGCCACTTCCAAACGGCTCTAACTGCGCAAGCTGCTCAATAAATTCCTCACTTACCTCTGAGAGGTCATCAATGACGACATCTGCTGTCGGAAGTAACAATGACCGTTGGTCGTTAAGACGAAGGCTTTTATAAAAATCGTTGACGCGCGTCCGAAAGGCGTCAATTTGATTGGTCGGTAGCGTCACTCCGGCAGCGAGTGTATGACCACCACCTTTTGTAATGATATCGTCACTTGCCCGTATCGCGGCTACTGCACTAAATCCACCGTAGCTCCGGGCAGAGCCTTTTGCTACATCACCCATTTCTTGTAGGACATAGGTGGGCTTTTTATATCGCTCTACTATTTTCGCTGCGACAATGCCGACGATACCATGATTCCAGTCTGGTCCGCTCAGTACCAGCACAGGATCATCCTTGTATAACTCAGCCTGCAGAAGCGCCTGCTTAAAGATTGCGTCTTGATCGGATCGTCGCGACACATTAAGCGCATCAAGCTGTTCGGCTTTCTCAAGTGCTGTCTCCTCGTCCGCTGCCAACAACATATCAAGACTATGACGTGCTGTTTCAAGTCGTCCTGCTGCGTTCATGCGCGGTCCGAGTGCAAAGCCCAGTGATCGACTGTTAAGCGTATTTGGCTCTACCCTGGCAACCGCCATCAATGCGCGCAGACCAGGTCGTCGTGTCTTTGCCAAAACTTTAAGTCCCCAATATACATTCGTGCGGTTCTCATCAACCAGTGTTACAACGTCGCATACTGTCCCAAGGGCAACAAGATCAAGCAACCACTTTTCATTCCCAGCTGGCAAACCATCTAACCGTGTTTGTAACGCCTGAACAAGTTTAAACGCCACGCCCACGCCAGCCAAATCAATAAACGGATAGGAATGGTCTGTTCGTTTCGGATTTACCACAGCGACGGCTGATGACTGAACGTCACTGACGTTGTGGTGGTCAGTCACAACAACATCGACACCAAGTTCGTTGGCACGAGCAATCTCTTTATGGCTCAAACTTCCACAGTCAACAGTAACAATGAGCGTCGTGCCCGATGCTGCAATATCATTTACGGCATCGATAGTTAGGCCATAGCCTTCGACAAAGCGGTTCGGGATAAACGCATGTACGTCTTGAAAGCCAAACGATCCAAATGCGTCCAATAACAATGTCGTTGCTGTTAGCCCATCTATATCGTAGTCACCATAGATAGTTATCTTTTCCTGGACCTTACGTGCCTGTGCTAGACGCTCGACTGCTTTATCCATATCAGGTAGCAAGAATGGGTCGTGCTTTTTTTCATAGTCCGGAGATAAAAAAGTGGCGACCGTGTCACCAGTCAGCCCTCGAGCTGTCAAAATATCCTGAAACAAAGACATGTTACATGTCAGACGTGGAACGCTTTGGACGTCCAGCGTGCTGTTGTGATTTTATAACGATACTTTGTAATTCTTTAAAGATAGGAAATTGCTTGTTCGTTGCGTAAATCTTGGTATTACCTTGTTTTTCACTGGTCAGGAAGCCAACTTTTTCAAGGCGCTTTAGCTCACGCTGAATGTTACCCGGATCCTCTTTAATAAGCTTTGCAAGTCCGCGAACGTGCGTGCGAAAGTCTGGATACTTTGCATACACAACAACAATTTTGCGTCGCACCCGAGATGTAATAAAAACGTCTAACATGTAATCCCTTATTTAGTTCCCTGACTCATCGTTGCTTTTTATTCTACACTTTTTGGTCAACGTTGGTCAACGCCAATTCAGCACAATTTGGTTTATTTTTGCGATTGTCTCATCGTGTGAAGGAATAGTATTGTTGTCGTAATAGTGGTCAATGCCCATAAAGTTCGGCTTTACGTCAAGAATACACAGTTCATCGGCAGCTACATGCAGACGATCGACGACCTGAATGCTGGCTGTTGGTGTGGCAATAATCAGTCTTTGTATCCTAATAGGCTTCATGTAATCAATCACAACGTCAATCGTCGAACTGTCATCTAATCCGTCAGATACCAAAATAACGACTCTATCTCGTAACAAGTTAACGTCGATAAGTCCGCCGTCTCCCAGCAAGCGATTCATTTTCTGAAATGCTTCACGCTTTTGTTCGTCCAGATAACCGTGGAACTCACTTGTATACTCTTCGATTTCACCTGTCGAGAATGCACTGTTGTACGTAAAATCGCCGTCCTGCGAAACAGCTCCAAAGCTTACAGATTCACCCGGGACAGGAATGTCTTCCGTCAAAAGCATCATCATAATGCAGTGAAGCGCCGATGCAATTTGCTCAGCCACTAAAACAGCACCGTCACTCAGCGCAACAACAGCACAGTTCTCATATCGATATTTTTCAACTAGCCCAACAGATAGAAGTTGCCCAGCCTGACCTCTGCTCTCAAAATACATACGCTTATTATATAGCAACCCCTCAGCAAACCCTACAGTATACTAGATACATGCATTACTATGAGGTTGCGCCAAATCAGATTGTACGACCTGGTCAGGATGTATTCACGTACTCATCAGATACCATACTCGCAATCGGCACAATCGTGCTTATTGAGGTGGGAAAACGCCACATTATCGGCGTTGTCCTGCGCACGACAGACAAGCCTTCATACGTAACGAAAACGATCGTCTCAGTTATTGAATCGACACCACTCCCCGTCGCCCTCATTGATCTTACTGTATGGATAGCGGCATACTACGCTACCCCCCTGGCCCTCGTTCTTCAAACGATTATGCCTCGTGGGCTACAAACAACACGACGACTAAAATCAACCGACTCACCTCTCACAGTTCGAAAACGAACAACTATTGTGTTCAATCCCGATCAAACTCGCGTGATTGAATCTGTTGAGGCATCTGCCCCCGGCACCTTTCTCCTCCAAGGCATCACAGGTTCTGGCAAAACTGAGGTATACATAGAGCTCGTCAAACGTGCCCTGAACAGAGGCACATCAGCAATTGTTCTTGTACCAGAGATCGCACTCACATCACAAATTGTGGCTGACTTTGCGCATCATTTTGAAGACATTATTATTGTTCACTCGACAATGAGTGAAGCACAACGTCATATTGCCTGGCAAGATGCACTCACGTCAACGAAACCTCGCGTAGTGATTGGGGCGCGCTCGGCACTATTCACTCCTCTTGCTGATGTTGGTGTGATCGTCGTCGATGAGGCACATGAACCAAGTTACAAACAAGAACAAGCACCCCGCTACTCGGCATTACGTGCCGCCACTATGCTCGGACGCTTTCATGACGCACACGTTATCTTTGGGAGCGCGACACCAAATATTACCGACCGTTACCTAGCTGAACAATCTGGTCGCCCTATTCTGACACTCACAAAGTCCGCTCGAAAAAACAGAGCGGCACCAACCATATCACTCGTTGATATGACCAAACGCGCCCACCTAAGCGGACAGCGTTTTTTATCAAAGCAGCTTCTTTCGGCTATCGACCAGACCCTCGCAGACGGCAAGCAAGTTCTTCTCTTTCATAATAGAAGAGGTAGCGCATCATCAACCTTATGCGAAAATTGTGGTTGGACGGCAGAATGTCCACGCTGTTTTGTTCCTTTGACGCTTCACAGCGACCAGCATATTCTCCGCTGTCATATCTGCGATCATCAAGAAAAAGTCCCGACAATGTGTCCTGTTTGCTCACACGTTAATATTATTCATAAAGGTTTTGGCACAAAACTCATCGAAAGCGAACTGCGTAAGTTATATCCCAAAGCAATAATCGCCCGTTTTGATGCCGACAATGACAACAAACAAACAGTAAACGCTCGTTATGATGAGCTGTACAGTGGCAAAATTGACATTGCTATCGGCACACAAGTTGTTGCAAAAGGACTTGATTTACCACATCTACGACTCGTGGGCGTTATTCAAGCTGATAGTGGACTCGCATTACCGGATTTTAGCGCGAGCGAGCGTACGTTTCAGCTATTAGCTCAAGTTGTTGGGCGCGTAGGGCGTAATGAACATGCAACAACCGTGATTGTACAGAGCTATCAGCCTGCACATCCTAGCGTCACGTATGGTTTATCACAAGATTATGACTCGTTCTATACGGCAACGCTTACAGAGCGCCAGAAAGCCCTCTTTCCTCCATTTACCTACCTTTTAAAGCTAACCTGTGTATATAAAACTGAGGCTGCAAGCATCCGCGCTGCTCAAAAACTTGCCGGTGAGCTCAAACAACATGTTCACCCTCATGTCAGCATTCTTGGACCAACGCCGGCATTTTACGAACGACGGCATGATACATACCGTTGGCAGCTCATCCTCAAAAGTCCAAAGCGCGAACATTTAATTCAAGCTCTGGGTTTTGTCCCGGCGACTCACTGGCAATCCGAACTAGACCCCACTAGCCTACTCTAGTCACCCCTGGTATAATACGAACAATGAAAAAAGAAGATATCATCACTCTGCCATCACCTCACCTTCGTGAAAAGTCGGCAAAAATTCACATCGCTGATCAGCAGACTGAACGACTTATTTCCGATATGGTCGCTGCGGCGCTTGACTGGGAAGATAGTCGTCCGCACGAGATTAGTGCCGCCCTCGCTGCAGTGCAGATCGACCGACTTGACCGTGTAGTGATAGTACGAAGCGATTTTGATGATAAGGGTTCACGAGACTTTACGGCGCTTATTAACCCACAAATCATTAAGTATGAAGGCGACATTGTGAGTGACTATGAAGGCTGCCTGAGCGTCAGTGATATCTATGGCAAAGTACCTCGTCACACAAAAATTCGCGTAAAAGCCCTCGATGAAAACGGTAACGAAGTTCGCTTTAAAGCCGAAGGCTTCTTGGCACGCGTCATTCAACACGAAGTCGATCATACAAATGGCATTGTCTTTATCGACCATATTCACGACCAGCCTGATGCGTTTTATAACCTCGACGAGAAGGGCGAGTTGCAACCACTTGATTATGACAAACATATCAAAAACAATCGTATTCTTTGGTAGCGGACCAGTTGCCGCGGCTTCACTCGCCTTCTTGGCAAAAACTTTTTCTATTGAATTAGTCGTTACAAAAGCCGTACCCGCGCACCACAAAGAAAATGCTCCCGTCGAAACCCTAGCAAGCGCGCTTTCTCTTCCGATAGTATTCGCAAGTACCCAGACCGAGCTTGATAACGTGCTCAAAGACCATTCGTTCAACAGCCCGCTAGGTGTCGTCATTGACTACGGCGTGCTCATCTCAGCCCCAAGCATCGCACGCTTTCCTCTTGGCATTATCAACAGTCACTTCAGCTTGTTGCCAGAGTGGCGTGGTGCAGACCCCATTACATTTAGTGTCTTGAGCGGTCAAAAGAAAACGGGCGTAAGTCTAATGCTCATCGAACCAAGTCTTGATACAGGAAAACTTCTTGTCCAACGGAGCCTCCCTATTTTTAACGACACAACAACACCCATGCTAACCGATCAGCTAATTGAATTGAGTAACACTCTATTGGCTGAATACATCTCCAAATATGTAGCTGGTAATGTACAGCCCCATAAGCAGCCACACCCTGACCGTGCGACATACTCACGCAAGCTTACAAAACAAGATGGCACAATTGACTGGCGCAAACCGGCTGATGTTATTGAACGAGAAATACGAGCATTTATTGGTTGGCCGCAAAGTCGTACGACGCTCAGTACGATAGATGTGATTATCACAAAAGCGCACACTATACCATCTGATGTCGGTCAACCTGGTGACATCAAAATTATTGATGATTCAGATATTCTTATGGTCACAACGAGCGACGGCTACCTATGTATTGATAGTTTAAAACCTATTGGCAAAAAAGAAATGCCGGTATCGGCATTTCTCCGTGGATACAAGGATAAACTAGGGGTTTAAGTTACGCAGCCGACTGATTTGTGCCTAGAATCACGTCTTTGCTTGCACCAATCTCTTTTTTCAGTTCTGCAAGCACAGCTGCAACGACATCACGATAATCTGGACGATTTACTTCAAGCCACTTCGTTGCTGTGTATTCAGCCCGTAGCCCAGGATCATTAACATCTAACTTGGTTGCTTGTTGAATGCGTCCAAATGCTTGATCGTTGTGATAATCTGGCACATGTTTAGCCAACCATGCGACAATCACGTCCTCTTTACGATCAATGATCGATTCGAACTCTTCCAGTTGCGCATCGCTCATACCGTCAGACAGTCGAGTACCAACGCGTAGCTCTAGTTCGTCATAAATGTGTTGTAAAAAAGCCTTCTTTTGCTCTTCCGGAAGATCTTGCAGACCTACTTCTTCAAGAAATTTATCATCGAGTTGAAACATATATGCTCCTTGGTTACCACCTTGTTGTTGTACATATTATACCACCCAGTTGGGTATGAATACTACTTCAGTGTTCGCTTGACGAGCTCGCGGGTAAAGAACTCTAGCTTATCACCTTCTTCAACAACGATTTTCTTCGATGTTTTCAAGCTCAGACCACACATCTCGCCTTCAAATACTTCTTTAGCTTCTTGTTGTTGGCGTTGAACACTTGTCACTTCCGTTTCAGCAATAGTTTCACCGTCGTGGATCACGCGGGCAAGTAGCCCTGTCATGACCTTACCGTTTGTTACTTCACCACCGGCGATTACCACATCCTTTAGTGTACGGAACACTCCCTTAATAGTCAGTTTACCAATCTCAGTCTCTACGACTTCTGGTGCGAGCATCGCTTCCATTGAGGCTCGCGCGTCGTCAAGCAATTCATAAATGACTTTGTACAAACGTACCTGCACTTTGTCTCGCGCTGCCAATTGTTTTACTGCTGGTGGCAGTGATACGTTGAAGCCATAGACGATTGTTTGTGAACTTGATGCAAGACGAATGTCATTTTCAGATATATTACCAACGCCGCTTCCAATCACACGCAGGGTAATTTCACCACCTGTTTCGATCAATCGAAGGCTGTCAACAACTGAGGTGAGTGAGCCTTGAACGTCGGCTTTTACGATGACGTTCAGGTCTTGAGATTCGTGCTGTTGATTCATCTTTTTCAAAAGGTCTGCACCAGTTACATTTGTACTCGCAGCATTCTTCTCGTTCTCGATGCGAGCAATCGCGACTGCATTACGCGCATCTTTTTCGCTTTTTACAATTGTAAAGGTATCGCCAAACTGTGGAAGTTCTTTGAGTCCCGTAATCGTGACTGGTGTTGATGGACCAGCCTCCTTTAGTGTCTTACCCGTAAAATCAAGTAATGTACGGACTTTTCCATATGCCGTGCCTGCAACCAGGAAGTGCCCTGGGCGCAACATACCTTGCTCGACAAGCAGTCCAACAACTGAACCACGACCGACTTCCATGTGTGACTCGATGACAAGCCCCTCTGCAGGTGTATCGATATCAGCCTTCAAATCCTCTAAGTCAGCAACCAAAAGCACCATATCAAGAAGCTTGTCGATCCCTGCGCCTGTCTTGGCGCTCACCTCAACCATAACCGTGTCACCGCCCCATTCTTCTGGGTTAAGACCATGTTCGGTTGCAAGTTGTGTTTTTACCAGCTGAGCGTTTGCTGTTTCTTTGTCCATTTTATTAATGGCGACGACAATCTTTGCGTTAGCAGACTTCGCGAAACGAATCGCCTCAATTGTTTGTGGCTTCACGCCATCATCTGCTGCGACGACGATGATTACAACGTCCGTTAACGTCGCACCGTGCTGGCGAAGTGCCGCAAAAGCCTCATGGCCAGGTGTATCAAGTAGCGTAATTGAGCGATCCTTACGAACGGTCTGGTACGCACTGATGTGTTGTGTAATACCACCTGCTTCGCCGTCGACTACTTTTTGCGTTAAGATTGCGTCAAGTAGACTCGTTTTACCGTGGTCGACATGTCCCATCACTGCAACAATCGGTGGACGCGAGACGGCTTTATCCGACAACTCGTGTACCTTGCGCTCACTCAGTATAGCTGCTTCTTTTTTCTGCAGTTCAACATCAAGCCCCAACTCTTCAACGATAATCGTCGCTGTTTCAAAGTCGATACGTTGATTAATAGTCGCAACAATACCGTTCTTAAAAAGCTCACCGATCAAGTTAGTGACAGGTAAATTCAGTGTTTGAGCGAGTTCCCCTACGGTAATCGAGTCGGCGACAACAATAACTTTCTCGGCCATAGTGGGTGCTCCT
>JAKQOF010000027.1 GCA_029565375.1 bacterium | reverse complement strand
GGCTGCCTGTTCGACGGTCATCTGCAACACATCGCTAATCGTCGCATCTTTGTATTTAATCTCCAACGCTTCACGGTTGTACCGCTTGCCTTTACAGACATCACAAGTGACATACACGTCTGGCAAAAAGTGCATTTCGATTTTAATCATGCCGTCACCCTGACAGTTTTCACAGCGGCCACCTTTAACATTAAAGCTAAATCGCCCAGCCTTGTAGCCACGAATGTTTGCCTCCGGCGTACCAGCAAACAATTCACGGATTGGCGTAAAGACACCCGTATACGTCGCTGGGTTTGAACGAGGTGTCCGACCAATGGCGGACTGGTCAATAATAATTGCTTTGTCCAGATGTTTAATGCCCTCGATATTCTCGTGTGCCCCAGCAATTTCGTGCGAACGGTGAAGACGTGCAGATAGTTCTTTTGCCAAAATATCATTTACGAGAGTTGACTTGCCTGACCCACTAACTCCACTTACGACCGTCATGACACCCAGTGGGAATGAGACGTCGATGTTCTTCAGGTTGTTCTCGCGCGCACCGCGTACAATCAGCTGTCGATCGGCCATAATCGGCCGGCGCTTCTTTGGGACTTCAATTTTTTCACTACCGCTTAAGTATCTGCCCGTGATACTCTCTTTGTTCTTTGATACTTCATCAGGTGTGCCGGCTGCGACAACATGTCCACCAGCGATACCAGCGCCAGGCCCGATATCAAGCAAATAATCCGCATGACGAATCGTATCTTCATCGTGCTCAACGACCAATACTGTATTGCCTAGGTCACGAAGATGTTTGAGCGTTCCAATCAAGCGATCATTGTCGCGTTGATGAAGACCAATTGATGGCTCGTCTAGTACATACAACACGCCCTGCAGACCAGACCCGATCTGCGTGGCTAAACGAATACGCTGTGCTTCACCACCACTCAGTGTATTTGCTGCGCGCGAAAGCTCAAGATAGTTCAGACCGACATTACTCATAAAGCCAAGGCGCGCTTTGATTTCTTTAAAAATTTGTACGGCAATAAATTGTTCTTGGTCCGTGAGCGTCAAGTTATTCTCGAACAAATCAAGGGCTGAATCAACACCCAAGTTGCAAATATCCATAATGCTCAGGCCATGAACGGTCACCGCCAGAACGACAGGCTTCAAACGTGCACCACCACAAGCATGACACTCGCGCTCGCGCATAAAGCGCTCAATGTCTTTACGCATAAACTCGCTGTCCGTCTCTTTGTGGCGACGCTCTAGGTTAGGAATCACTCCCTCGTAGGTTGATTCGTAGTTGCGTCCAGCGCCGAGTTGAATCGTGTATTTTTGACTACCAGTACCGTAAAGTACTTTTTCAAGGTCGGCCTCAGACAAGTCTTTAACTGGCACTTGCACGCTAAAGCCATGAACACGTGCGACTTCAGCCAATCGCTTCATATACCAGGCGTCGCTATTGACGCGGTTGTACGGTCGTATTGCACCCTCGGCAATCGTAAGATTTGGGTTGAATACAAGGTCAGGGTCGACTTCTAAGCGGCTGCCAAGACCGGTACAAACTGGGCACGCACCTTGTGGGGCGTTAAAGCTGAATAGGCGTGGCTCAAGCTCGGGAATATCCTCGTTTGGGTGGTCAAGACATGCATACCGTTGGCTATAGGTCAGCAGCTCGTCGTTATCGCTGTTCAAAATCTGGATGATACCGTCGGCAATCTCCAGTGCCTGCTCGACTGACTGCGTGACACGTCCGACGACATCTGGGCTCATGACAATTCGGTCAACAACAATCTCGATATCGTGTTTGTACTTCTTGTCCAAATCAGGAAACTCGTCGAGTGAGTAGACAACTCCATCAACACGAGCGCGCGCAAATCCCAGTCGTCGATATTGCTCCGGAATGTGCGCAAACTCACCTTTTTTACTCGCAACAATAGGTGCCAAAATCATCAAACGCGCACCAGCCTCAAGCTTCATAACCTCGTCAATAATTGTCTCACTGGTTCGACGAGACACAGGCTTGCCACAGACCGGACAATGCGGCACACCAATACGTGCGTATAACAAACGAAGATAATCGTA
>JAKQOF010000015.1 GCA_029565375.1 bacterium | reverse complement strand
CAATGCCACGCTTGGCGTCTTCGACAGTTGGACTGTGGTCTAAATTGATATATATTTCGATACCATATTCGGCTTTGTAGTTATCAACCATGTCGCGCACGTTATCGATTCCCATAGCTTTGACTTCATCAGTAGTAATCTCTACCAGTACAGGTGAATTAAGCGCCTGTGCAGCACGTGCAACTGCAATCATCGTATCTTGGTTGTCGACGTTAAACGCACCAACAGCAAAGCCCTGTGCGCGTGACCGTTGCATCAAATGACGCGCCCGCGTTGTATTTTCTCGTATCTGGTTGATTGTTAAGCCCACTATAATCTCCTTAGTATTCTCTATGATATTGTGCGGTTGTGTCGATAAACTCTTTCGCAGACACAGCAATTTTCTCTGGCGTAAGACCAAAGTGATCGAACAGCTCCGCTGGCGTGCCTGACTCGCCAAAACAATCTTGCATGCCGATACGTTTAAGCGGTGTTGGCAGTTTTTCAGACAACAGTTCCGCAACAGCGCTGCCAAAGCCTCCGTTAATCTGTGCTTCTTCGGCAGTCAGTGCACGTCCCGTTTTGCGTACACTTGCAAGAATTGTTTCTTCGTCGAGTGGTTTGATTGTCGGCACATGGACTACCTCTGCATGAATACCGTGTTCTTCTAAGATATTCGCAGCGGCAAGCAGTTGATACGTCATCGTGCCTGTGCCAAGCAAGCTAATATCACTACCCTCACGGAGTACATATGCCTTGCCAATTTCAAATGGTGATTCGTCAGTACTGAATATCGGTGTTTTTTCGCGTGTGACACGCAGATAACTTGGCTTGCCGTTTTCAGCAATCAAACGAGTCGCTTTTTCAGCCTCGACGCTGTCACCTGGTGCAATCACGACCATGTTCGGCAACACTCGCATCAGGGCGATATCTTCCAGCATTTGATGCGTTGCGCCGTCTTTGCCAGTATACAAACCAGCGTGTGAACCAATAATTTTGACTGGTTGATTATTCAGTGCAGCCGTTGTTTTGATTTGTTCCCAGTTGCGTCCAGGACTAAATGCCGCGTAGCTACTGGTAAATGGAATCTTGCCAGCGCGAGCCATACCTGCTGCAACAGTTACAAGGTTTTGTTCAGCAATACCAACTTCGACAAAGCGTTTTGGGAATGCATCGCGAAACAAATGCATCTGCACACTTTCAGTTAAATCAGCACACAGCGCAACGATTGACTCATTCGCCTCTCCGGCTGCTTTAAGGCCACGTCCAAAACCTGCACGGATAGGATCAAGCTTCATATCGTCAGTAAAGAGGTCTGGATGCAGCGGATAATGGCTCATATGCCCATCCCTTCGTGCGTAATCTTGCCGTTGAGTGTCCGTAGTTTTTCAAGTGCAACGCGTGCTTGGTCGGCTTTACCGGGCGCACCTGATACATCCTGAATTCCTGGTGGCACACCATGCCAACGATAGTCATACTCCATAAAGTCGACACCTTTACCAGGAATCGTATGAGCAATAATCATTGTCGGACGACTTTCAATCGCTCGCCCCATGCTGGCAGCATCGATAACACTACTGATGTTATGTCCGTCGATTTCAATCACGTGCCAGCCAAATGACTCCCATTTGCCTTTCAGGTCTTCAAGCGGCATCACATCTTCAGTATTGCCATCGATTTGTATATTATTACGATCTATAAAACCAATCAGTTGTGACAACTTGTTTTTGCCAGCGAACATTGCGGCTTCCCAGATGTTACCCTCGTCCAGCTCACCATCACCCATCACAACGTACACAAAGCGATGTTTGATGTTGTCGATATACTGCAAACTATAGGCATACCCTGCTGCTTGGGACAGACCACTACCCAGTGGACCACTGGTGTTTTCCAGTCCTGGTAAACGTTCGCGCTCAGGATGACCCTGCAATCGACTGCCGAATTGACGGAGAGTTAACAGCTCTTCTTTATCAAAAAAGCCAGCCTCAGCCATGGCAGCATATTGAACAGG
>JAKQOF010000008.1 GCA_029565375.1 bacterium | reverse complement strand
CATTGAAGCAATGACTGGGGTCGAACTTTCAAGCCGCATCGTCAGTCAGACAATTGTTACCCCAAATGACTTTGGAACAAACTATCATGCTTGGCAAAATACAGCACTTGGACCATCACATATCCTCAAGCAAAGTGCGTTCTTTCGAACACCAAATATCAGCAAAAAAGTTAAAAACCTCTATTACGTTGGCGGGAGCACCGTGCCGGGCATTGGACTACCAATGTGTCTGATTGGTGCCGAGCTTGTCTACAAGCGACTCGCTGGCGACAAAAACGGTGGACGTATTGCATCCATTAGGCAGCTGGGCGGTAACGACTAACATGACGCAGTGGTTCTACCTTATCGCACTCGTTGTGTCGATTGGATGCTTAACGCTGATCGACAGACGCTTCTCACTTGCATTTTGGCACGACGCAAAACGCAGCGCAGTGACCATCGGGTCTGCTATGATTCTGTTTATCATTTGGGATATCCTCGGGATATCGCTACATATTTTCTTTGATGGCATGAGCCCATACATGTTACCAATTCGCATTTTCCCGCATTTCCCTATCGAAGAACTGTTCTTCCTTTTTCTACTTAACTACACTGTCTTGTTACTCTATACAGGAGGGCGAAAACGATGGCCACGTACATAATCCTTAACCTGATATTTTTGTCTGTAGTCACACTTGCACTTCGTATCAAGTGGCGACGTCCTAGTAAGGCATGGTGGGTAACACTTGGTGTCAGCATCGTTCTTACAGCCATCTTTGATTCAGTCATTGTCGGAACAAACATCGTCGCATACAACCCAGACAACATTCTCGGTATTACTATTGGTACCGCACCGATAGAGGACTTCTTTTATGCAATTGCCGCTAGTGTTATTGTCCCTACTATTTGGATGAAGCTGTCGTTTAAAAAGGAGCAAAAAAAATCATGATACACACAATCAAAAAACTCATTCTTGTCTCTCGACCTATATCCTGGCCAAATACAGCCTACCCATTCGCTGCTGCGTACCTCATTTCAGGCGGTGCACTCGATCCCCTGTTCTTTATCGCGACGCTGTATTTCATTTTTCCCTACAACTTATTAATGTACGGCATCAACGATGTATTTGATTATGAATCTGATATTCGTAATCCTCGTAAAGGTGGTATCGAGGGTATGCGCGAGCAAAAAGCCTTTCATCCTACTATCGTTATAGGGTCATTGGTACTTACTGTCCCCCTTACTATCATTATGTTGCTCCTTGGCAACGTTGTTGCAGGGCTTGGGCTACTTGTTCTTACGTTCTTTGTTGTCGCCTATTCGATCAAGGGCCTCCGATTCAAAGAACGACCTGTCATTGATTCCATCACCAGTAGCATTCACTTCGTGGGACCTGCCGTCTACGCATTACTCTTAACCGGCCTTCAGCCCAACGCCTGGCCATATATTCTTGCGTTCTTTTTATGGGGTATGGCCAGCCACGCACTCGGTGCTGTTCAGGACATCATTCCAGACCGTAAAGCAAAGATAGCTTCCATCGCTACCGTCTTTGGAGCAAAAATCACCATTCGACTTGTTGTGATGCTTTACCTAATCGCTTCAATCATTATTATCCTACAAGGTGTACCGGCATCCATTATTGGTGTTGCTGGTCTGATATACGTTGCAAATGTTATCCGTTACTGGAATGTTACAGACGCGCTATCGGCAGGTACAAACAAAGCCTGGCGTCGATTCATTTGGTTGAATCTCTTCACAGGCTTTGTCGTAACAATGGTTCTACTGTACCAAGTAATTATCTAGTATGTGTTGGTCGTTGTGCTGCCACCACATGTGTAAGTAACACCGTTTTGGATGTGGGTGCCACTTCCTAATTCATTACATTTGCTAACCAGTGCGATTGCACCAAGGGTAGTGAAGATAATAATCAATGTGACAACGACAAGGTTAATTGCACCAATAATAATACCGGCAATTGCAAGACCGTTCTTTTGACCGGCTTTTTTTGACTTGTTGAGTCCTACGATACCAAGGATCAGTCCAACAAGACCTACTCCCACAAGTGATAGTACAAGACTTGCAATACCAAGTCCGTGTCCTGGGTTAACTGCTGTTGGTGCTGCAACTGTTGGGGTTTCTGTACTCTCTGCCATATGTTCCTCCTTATTTATTAAGCTTATTCTAATCTTATCACTGGTATTTTGCAATGCGTCATATCTTTTCAAACAGCGTAGCAAAGGCTGCCTCGCGATGTGAGTAGCGGCCAGGTCGTTCACTAGGTGATAACTCGTCGAAACGCCACAGTGCTATCGATGGCTCTCCGTCAACAATTAGCAGGCGTCTAAACGGAAAGCCTTCTTGCTTTGGTGCGTCATCAAGCGGTACGGTTGCTATCGTTGCCTTCATCTCGCCCGTGACAAACTCGACCACACCAGCGTGTTTACTATATGCGATCGTGCTCTTAAATGTAGCTATCCTGTTGTCGATACCGTGCATACGACCAAGCGCATACCCAACAATCTCATCGTCACTCATCGAATATCCCAGCCAGCGCCTCGTGTGGAGACCTGGCTCACCACCAAGTGCGTCAATCTCAATACCCGAGTCATCACCACAAATGATATAGTCCTTTGCAATGTCCTGCGACAAATAGGCCTCGACTTTCAATCGTGCATTCTCCTCATATGTCGTCCCTGTCTCGTCAACAGACACAGGTGCAAATCCAGCCTGGCTCGGGCTTAAAATCTCAATATCAAAATGGCTAGCGAATTTACGTATTTCAGCTAGTTTGCCAGGGTTTTCAGTTGCAAATACAAGCTGTTTCATCCGAGTAGTTCCTCAAGGTCGGCTTCAGAGATAACAGCCGTACCGTACTGTTTTGCCTTTGTTAATTTGCTCGCACCGACGTTACTGCCGGCCACCAAGTAGTCTGTGTCTTTCGCAATACTTGATTGGAACGTACCGCCAAGATTGCGAATACGCTCTGCAGCCTGATCACGCGACATCGTCTCAAGTGTCCCTGTAATAACAAACGCTTTACCAATAAGCTTGCCGGTCTTTCGTTGATAGTGCGGAGTAACACCTACACTCACAAACTTTTTCAGTAACGCTTCGTTGTCAGGGTCACTAAACCACGCGACAATACTCTCGGCGACAACCGTTCCAATACCATCAATCGCCTCCAGTTGATCTATTGTCGCGACCGCTAGCGCGTCGACAGATTCAAACGCTGTCGCCAAATCAATCGCCGTCTGTGTGCCAACATGTCGAATACCAAGTCCAAGAATAAATTTCTCTAATGCGGGAGTTTTCTTTTCACCGATTGCCGCGACAAGCTTTTTTGCAGATATATTTGCAAAACGATCAATCTTCATCAGATCATCAACCGTTACTGTATAAATGTCAGCCAAGTCTTTGACTAACCCGGCGTCAACAAGTGCGTTGACGTTCTTCTCACCAAGCGTATCAATGTCAAGTGCACCGCGCGATGCATAATACTCGATAGATCGCTTTAAAATCAAATCACTTGACGAGCCTTGCACGCGATACACCGCCTCACCCTCCGGACGTTCAAATGTCAGTTCTGGATATTGGTGCTGTAGTGCTTCTTCAAAGTAAAACGGCTTACTATCTGACGGACGTAGGTCTGTAATAACATTTTGTACTTGTGGAATAATATCGCCTGCCTTAAAAATGACTACTGTGTCACCAATGCGAATATCAAGCCGCGCGATCTCATCAGCGTTATGCAGGCTGGCATGCTGAACGGTCGTCCCAGCAACATGTACTGGGTCAAAGACTGCAACAGGCGTTGCCGCACCAGTACGACCAATACTAATCACAATATCTTTCACGACAGTTGTTGCTTCTTCTGCGGGATATTTATAGGCAACAGCCGCCCTTGGTGCTTTGCCAACGATACCAAGTTCTTCAAACAATTGACGGTCGTTCACTTTTACAACCAACCCATCTGTGTTAAATGGCAGTTGCTGACGCTTGTCCGCCCACTCATCAACAAACGTCATGATATCATCGACGCTCGTAAATACACTCGCCTGTTGATTAGCTGCAACGCCAAGTGCTCGAAGTGTTTCATATGCATAGCTATTTGTCGGCACATCCGCAGCATCTTCACGAATAAGATTGTAGGCACGGAATGTCAGTGGCCTACTGGCGACTTGCTCGGGGTCCAGTTGACGAATCGTACCTGCGGCAAGGTTGCGAGGGTTTGCGTAGAGTGGCTTTCCGGCAGCTTTTTGTGCAGCGTTGAGCGCATCAAAGTCTTTCTTAAAAATAACAATCTCACCGCGAACCTCAGTTCGTCCAGTAAGAAATGCCTCGTATCCCTTAACTGTGCGAAGGTTCATCGGAACGCTCGGAATTGTACGGACATTGACAGTAACATCCTCACCAATCTGTCCGTTTCCTCGTGTGACCGCTCGAACAAACACGCCGTCTCGATAAATTAACGCGCAGGCAAGCCCATCCATCTTGATATCACAAAAAAACTCGTGTGTCCGACCAGGTAACAATTTGTCGATACGTGTCACCCACGCCTGAACTTCAGACCGATCAAACACGTCGTTCAGGCTGAGCATTGGATAGATATGCGTCACCTTCTCAAACTTATCAAGCGCAACGCCAGCAACTCGCTGTGTCGGCGAGTCAGGCGTAACTAGCTCTGGGTACTGCTCTTCGAGTTGCGACAACTCATGCTTCAAGCTGTCAGCAGCCGCTTCGCTCATTGTCGATTCGTCTAGCACATGATAATGATAACGATAATCATTAATCAAATGTCGCAGTTGTTCGATACGTTCTTTAGGCGGGTGCTGCGTCATCAGCGACAATCCTCCGATACAACAAATAGATATAACTCGCTGCCCATACGACAGTAAGCGAACTCATGATCAAGAGCGCGACCGGAATTATTGGCAGCCATGATATATCCGCCCATACACCCTTCAGCCACGTATCAAACAAAATAATCGGTATCATAACAATCGCCCAGGTCACGATGATGCCAAGCATCATCCACAAAATACGCAGCAATATGCGAATACGGCGACCGACAACCAAATCTCCTGCAGTCTTAAGCGCCATGAACGGATACATACCAGGGAGCGTCACCACAACGAGTGCAATAAACGTACTTGTTATCCAGTAGAGTGATAACGCCGCCAACAGAACCGCCGCACACCAAAACAACATCGACGAAACGCCGCCATTGAGTAGTCCTGATCCAAGTGCAGCAGCATACCCAATTAACGCGAACGCAAGCGGTAATAACTGGATAACCAACACAATCGCAACGATAAAGGTCGACAATAGCGGTGATCCCGCACTATACAACCCATCGCGTACCTTTACCTTGTGTCCTGCCAAAATATTACGCAGCAGCCACACAGTTGTTAACCATGTCATTAAGGCGATCAAAATCGCATACACTTGCTGAACTTCCGTCAGTGACTGTGATATACCGCCGGTGACCGCAGTCAAGAACAGAATCCCTGCTTTACCCACTTCACCAACGTTGCCTTCGAATATCTCTGTTCCTGTGTCGCGAAGTGTATCGGTGATTGTCGAATAGGTATCTTGTGAGGCAATACCAATCATCAGCGCAGTGATAATCGCATAGGCAAGCGCAAGCAGCAAGAATGTTTTCTTTTGTTCCAGCAACGTCTTGCGGACATAGTGCGTAAACGCCCAATAGCCTGGCAGCTGCAACGAACGGACATAATCTCGGCGACGTGTCAGCCGAAAGCTTCGGTGTGGTCGTCGTGCTAAAAATGCCTTGTTGCGCACATATATCGCGACGAACGGACGCTTCATAACATTCAGTACACGTTGCAATCGAGTTTGTTGTGGTGCCTTTTTGGTTTTTGTCATATACGTAATAGCCAATACTTAGAATTTATGTGCATTCTCACGAAGTCGTGCAATACGGTCTTCGAGTGGCGGGTGACTGCTAAACAAGCGACTAAAAAATCCAGGCTTCAGCGGATTGCTGAAAAACAAATGTGCTGCTGCGGTATTTTGTTTTTTCATCGGACGACCAGCATGTTGCAACTTCTCAAGTGCACTTGCCAAGGCTTCTGGATGACGCGTTGTCAAAGCGCCGGTTGCATCTGCCAAGTACTCACGTTGACGACTGACCGCCATTTGCACAATTACCGCAATGATTGGGGCCAAGATCACCGCAATAATTCCCACAACCAAAATAAGCGGATTGTTGTTCTCGCGACTGTTTGAGAAAAACATCATACGCAGCACAACATCAGACAGCAGCGCAATCGCACTCACCAACCCAAACGCAATCATGCTGACGCGGATGTCATAATTTTGCACATGTCCCATCTCGTGTGCCATCACTGCCTCTAGTTCGCTGTCATCCATGATATCCAGCAATCCTGTCGTTGCTGCTACAATTGCGTGCTTTGGGTCTCGCCCGGTCGCAAAGGCATTCGGCGCAGGGTCTTCGATGATATACACCTTTGGTGTTTGGATACCTAGTGTAATAGCTAAGTTTTCGACAATTCGATACAAACGGGGGTTGTCTCGCTTCTCAATCTCGACAGCGCCAGTCACCGCAACGGCAATTGCACTCGCCGCAAAATACTGAATCAGTGCGTAAATCACTGCGCCACCAATGACGACGTAGGTGATGGATGTATTGCCGTAAAAATAGCTAATCACCCATCCAATCGCACTGATGATTGCAACAAAGACAGCCATAATTAATATGGTATTGCGTTTGTTGGCTGCAATTGCTTTATACATTCAGGCGTACCTTTCTATTGATACGTCTTAAAACTTAACGTCAACTGGTTTTTCAGCTTGCTTCTGCTCTGCGTCGTCAAGTTCAAAGAACTCACGGGTCTTGAAGTTGAAGATACTTGCCACGGCGTTGTTAGGGAATGTTTGAATCTTGGTGTTAAGGTCACGTACACCACCGTTATAAAAGCGTCGTGCAGCTTGGATTTTGTCTTCGGTGTCAACGAGTTCTTGTTGCAGTTCAACAAAGTTTTGGCTTGCTTTTAGGTCTGGGTAGGCTTCAGCAACCGCAAAGAGGCTTTTAAGTGCACCCTCAAACTGGTTCTCGGCTGCAGCAGTTGCTTTAACGCCTTTAGCGTTCAGTGCGTTTGCGCGAGCTTCGGTAACTGCTTCAAATACACCTTTTTCGTGCTTTGCATATCCTCTCACTGTCTCGATCAGGTTTGGAATCAGGTCCAAACGTCGTTTCAGTTGAACGGTAATATCGCTCCACGCTTCATCAACGCGAATCCGTAATGTAATAAGTCCGTTATATGTTGCCCAGACAAAGAGTCCAACTACAACGATAATTCCCAGAATAATCCACAGTGCTATCATAACTTCCCCTTTTATTCCTTACGTGCTTTGTATACCTATTATACCAAATTACCTAGGTAAATACACCTATTATTCTCTTGGTCGAAGCGGGCAAATCATGATCAAGCTTCTCGCTCGAATACCTACAATTGCACCCACTCCTCGCTCTCTTCTATCCTCCCCGCGTGAACCCTCAGTCTTCGACAATAAAAACGCCTACAAGGTGACACCCTGTAGGAAAAACACAAAGCGATCTATTTCATACTTTCATCATTAACGCTTTAAAATCATGTCGCTTTTACCTACAGGGTGTCACCTTGTAGGTAATTTACAAATAAAATAACTCTACGAAAGAGTTATTCAGGTTGGTGCGCGGGGCGGGACTTGGTCACGGTACGTGACCTCGAAACTTCACGATCGGCAAAACCAGTTGCCGTCGGAAGGTTTCCTTGCGAACTGTCACAGGCAGTTCTCACCCACACGACTCGGCGGGTTCAAGTCAGTATATCAATATAAAAACCCGAGACTAACTCGAGTTTTTCATATTGGTGAGTTTTTACGCCCACGCTAGAACCCATTTTAGCACCAAATGCCAGAACTGAGATTTTCGGCGGGTCGCCCCCGACCCGACCCGCCGAAAATCTGAAAGGTGA
>JAKQOF010000005.1 GCA_029565375.1 bacterium | reverse complement strand
TCACTGAGCGACCCTCGCTTCTCTGACGAGACCAAATCGTTCACGTTTGACTCATCTGACGACAGCTCTGGACAAGACATAACAAATGCCGCAGAAGCAATCGACGGACTCAATGACCTCCAAGCCGGCATTCATTACATTGAAAACATGCCTGAGAATCAGACTGCGCTTGCTGACGGTATCCAAGACGGAGAGACAATTTCTATTCCGGTTAGTATCGAGAAATAAAACTAGACGACAATATTTACCAGCCGGCCAGGGACATAAATAACCTTGGCCGGTTTTTTGTCACCCACAAATGCTTGGACATTCTCTTCTGCGAGTGCCTGAGACTTGATCGCGTCTTCGTCGGTGTCCTTTGCAACGTCTAATTTAGCGCGAAGCTTACCGTTCACCTGTACGATAATCGTCATCGTCTCATCAACAATAAGCGCATCATCCCACACGGGCCATAGCATGTTTTGAATCAACTGTTCCCCGCCCAGCTCTTGGTTCAGTTCTTCGGATAAGTGTGGTGCAAATGGTGCGATAAGCTGCGCCAACACTTCAAGCGCATCGTGCCAGACGTCTTTTGAAAAGCCATCAACTTTCAACTTATACAACTCGTTTGTGTACTCCATCAGTGCCGAGATAGCAGTGTTAAAGCTCAATCGATGAAAATCTTCGGTGACTTTGCGAATCGTTTTATGCATAACACGTCGCACGGCGTCGTCGTTCTTTGTCACGCTTTTATCAGACTCGATATATTCCTGCGCCAATACCCACACACGGTTTAAGAATCGGTATACGCCGGCAATCCCGCGTGAATCCCAGGCGGCGTCCAACTCAACCGGGCCCATAAACAACACATAGGTACGCATTGCGTCAGCACCATAGCCTTGGTCAATGATATCAAGTGGGTCGATGACATTGCCCTTACTCTTGCTCATCTTGGTACCATCTTCGGCGTTAATATAACCGTGATAAATCATTTTCTTGACAGGCTCTTTAAAATTGAGGAGACCCATTTCGTTAAATACATGCGTCCAAAAACGAACGTACAATAAATGCGCGACGGCATGGTCAGCACCAATGTAATAATCAACCGGATTCCAGTAGTTGGCAGTTTCTGGATCCCAAGCCTTTTCGTTATTACGTGGGTCAGCATAACGCAACAAATACCAGCTGCTACATGCATAGCCATCCATCGTGTCCGTCTCGCGAAGCGCAGGGCCGCCACAAGTTGGACAGGTCGTATTTACCCATTCTGCAACGCCTGCCAGCGCTGACTTACCATCACCCTTTGGTGCATAGTCAGCAACTTCAGGTAGCACAACTGGTAGCTGCTCTTCAGGAACCGCAACCGCACCGTGATCTGGACAATGAATGATCGGAATTGGCGCACCCCAATAGCGTTGACGACTTATCAACCAGTCACGCATCTTGTAGGTTGTCTTACTGCGACCAGTTCCCTCTTGTTCCAACCATTCGACGATCTCTTCGCGCGCATCACTGGTACTCATGCCGTCAAATGCACCGCTGTTTACCAAGACACCCTCGCCGCTATACAGCTGTGTACCATCAAGATACTGTTGCCAGGCAAACTGATGCCCTGGCCATGTCAGGCGGCCTGCGACATCTTCTTTTTTGACCCACTCAACTGTATGTCGGCCTTCTTCGATTTCGCTCGGCACCTGAATATCAGCGTCGACAACAACTTCATAAAAATGACCCTTTGCGATGACATTGTAGTCACCGGGAATACGATAGGCATGAGCTGTTATCGCAGATCCGACAGGTTTCATCGACAGAATACCGGTCAGGCCAACCTCTTCTGCGATTTCACGTTTGAGGCCAGTCATTTCGTCCTCATCTGCCTCAACGCCACCACCAACAAAATGAGTATTGCCCGTTTCGCTCATCAAAAGGTACTCACCGCGTTGATTCATGATAATGCCATCGACAACCTTACGTTCACGAATCTCTTTGCCTTCTTGCGGCGCGTTGATACCTTCGTTCAGCGTAAAGTAACTCACAACTTCTGTAATTGGCAAGTTATACTTCGCAGCAAATGCATAATCGCGCTCATCGTGAGCAGGTACCGCCATAATCGCACCCGTGCCATAGCCATTCAAAACATAATCGGCAATCCAAATAGGTACTTTTTCACCACTGGCAGGATTAATTGCGTAGCTACCTGTAAAGACACCAGTTTTTTCCTTGGTATCGTTCATACGTTCAATCTCTGACTTTTTGACCGCAGTTGCGATATATGACTGCACAGAGTCGCGCATATCATCGGTTGCAAGTTGTTTGGCAAGATGATGCTCGGGTGCAAGAACTATAAACGTCGCGCCAAACAATGTGTCCGGACGCGTTGAAAAGACAGTGATTGATGGCGAAATATTCGCAAGAATAAATGGCTCTTCGTCTGCGCAAAAATGGACACGATTGGCTGTTGATTCGCGGAACGTCGCATCAATTTTTTCTGCCAGGTACAACAAATACGGCTGGCGCTTTTCTGCCTCTAGTGTGTCCGAGAGAATAATACGATACGCTGCAAGCTTTGTTATCTTGTCGTAGTCATAATCAAATGCGAAAGTATCCCAAAATGCCCTTGGTTCGCCCGTACGAAATGCCGGTTCGACAGCAGGGGCAACTAATACCAGCCCTGCAATTGGTCGGTTAATCTTTTCAAGCACCTTCATCGCGACACTGCCACCAAGACTATGACCAACAATCACTGTATTCTCATCAATCGTACAGCTGTCAATGACATATCCTACCTGGTCGTCTTCTGTAGGTGAATCAGTGTTCGGTAGTTGTGGCGCCTGAACCGTATAGCCTTTTGCTTCCAGCCGTTCCTTTAACCACGGAATAAAATTCTTGTCAGCTCGTCCGGTAAAACCATGTAACAAAAGGTAGTTTGGTGCTGCACCACTCTTCGTCGTCGTATCAAGAGCAAACTCGATCTCGGCGCCCTGTGATTTACCAATCCAGTTGGTCTGAGCCGTTTTGATTTTTTGAGGCCAATCAAGTGCAGGAATTTCCTCAAGCAATTGCTCAGCGTAGTTTGTGATACGAAAAAACCATTGCTTCATCGACTTCTTTTCAACGATACTGCCACAGCGCCAACAATGACCGCCCTCAACTTGCTCGTTCGCAAGCACCGTCTTGTCAACCGGACACCACCACTGCAGACTCTCTTTTTGATAGGCTAAGCCACGCTCAAATAATTTCGTAAAAATCCACTGCGTCCACCGATAATATTCAGGATCACTGGTATTAATCTCTCGTGACCAATCAATACTAACGCCCATGCGCTTAAACTGCTTTTTAAAGTTGGCTATGTTCTGCGCGGTCACAACTGCGGGCGCTGTCCCTGTTTTAATCGCATAGTTCTCAGCTGGTAATCCGAACGTGTCCCAACCCATTGGGTTTAAAACATTGCGGCCGTGTTGACGGTGAAAGCGCGCAATCGCGTCGACGATCGCATAAGAAAATGCGTGCCCCGTGTGCATACCTGCACCACTTGGGTACGGAAACATGCCAGACACATAGACTTTCTCTTTGGTATCATCAACAACAACTTCGTTAACCTTTTGGTCTTCCCAAGTCTGTTGCCACTTTGGCTCAATTTCGGACGGATTGTAACGCTTCATACGCGTCTTAGTATAACAAGTGTCTACCTCTTGAACAAATCTGTAGCACCTAACTAAGGCTACTGAATTTTGCGAATGCGGTTATTGCCGTAATCAACCACAAAAAGGGCACCTGACGAATCTACGCCAATGCCTCTTGGCTGATTAAACAATGCGACCGATGCTACCCCATCCAAATAACCACTCGTACTACCGGCAACTGTTGTCACCACACCTGCAGGCGTTATTTTGCGAATACGGTGATTACCAGTATCTGCGACGTATAGGTTACCTGACGAATCCACGGCTACGTCTGAAGGTAAATTAAACCTTGCTGCTGTACCCGTTGCGTCAACATAACCAGACGTACTACCGGCGACTGTTGTCACCACACCTGCAGGCGTTATTTTGCGAATACGGTTATTGAGTCTATCAGCAACGTATATGTTATCCGCGCTATCGATACACAGATTAAAAGGAGCGTATAGCTGTGCAGATGTACCAGTCGCATCAAGGTAGCCGCTTGTGCTTCCTGCGAACGTTGTCACAACACCCGCAGGAGTGATCTTACGAATGCGGTGATTACTTGAATCGGCAACAAATACATTGTTCGAGCTGTCCACGGCGACACCATTTGGTGAATTAAACTGTGCAGAAGTGCCCGTTGCATCGAGATATCCACTCGTACTACCTGCAAATGTCGTAACAACTGCAGCTGGTGTGATTTTGCGGATGCGACTACTAACACCGTCTGCTACATATATATTGCCGGTACTATCCAATGCAACGTCTGATGGATTATTAAAGGTAGCTCCGGAACCCGTGCCGTTCGTGTTACCTGTCGTGTAGGGATCGCCGGCAAATGTTGTTACGACCGCCGCCGATGTGACCCTTCGTACCGTGTGATTGCCAAAGTCGGCTACATACATTAACCCGGTTGAGTCAATTGCAATCCCGTTTGGCATTCCGAATCTTGCAGCCGTACCAGTCCCATTCGTAATACCATTCGTCGAACCAGCAAAAGTCGCTACCGTTTGTTCGACAGGTCCACCCGGTGCCGTATGCCCAGGACATATACCGCTCGTTGGAGCTCCATCATTTGTTATATAGTAAGCCGTCGTTCCGTTTGAGGCTGTAATGCAAAACGTTTGCGGGTTTACGGAGTTGTCCACTGTATATTGGTACGTCGTTCCGTTACTCGATTTGAGCCCCTGACCACTATTTGCTGTGGACGTCGATGTAGGATACCCACTGTTTATCACTTGATCCAACTTAAGTTGCTTCGCACTGTTTTCAAGATCTGAAGTTAGCGTCGCAACAATTGCTCTCTGCGAGATTCCTGCATACGCAACGATCACGATCGCAGCTAAGATACCGATGACAACAATTACAATCAAAAGTTCGACGATCGTGAAGCCATATTGTTTTTCTTCAATGTTTATCTTGCTTTTGACGCCCATTACGTCTATCGTATCACGCTAGGAAAGCACGGCAAAGAAGGGATGATAGCAACTGCACCCTTATATTACAGAGGCCATTTGAAACCATTGTCATAAAACTGCTGTTTGCGTTGCATCCACGCCGCTGATTGACGAACGAGGCGATGCTCATCATCTGTTGAATGAAGAATAACCTTGACGGCTTCTTCCAAGAAAATACCACCCTCAGACCCTTTAAATAAGACGACTGCACTGGATTGAAGTATCCTGTGCACAAACGCACCAGCCTCGATGGGGCTACGAAACGACCGTACCTGACAGCCCTTTTGCTTTGCAATCGGAGCAACATACGCCTCTGTTTGTGGGCCGACCGTGATTAACCACGTCATACCATTGGGATCGCAAAACTCACCTAGTTTTTTGTGTTCGTCTGCCGAGCTATCACCAAGCTCATTCATGTCACCAATAACAGCAATCTTTTGCGTGGCGTCGATATCATATAGCGTTTGTAGCGCAGATGTGGCAGCGAGTGGGCTGGAGTTATAGGTATCGTCAATAATAGTTGTGCCATTCACTCCGCGCAGGACATTCATTCGACCGTTAACGGCACGCACCTTTGCGAGGCCTGTAGCCACTTGCTTTGGCGTCAAACCAAGCTTCACCGCGACCGCGCCAGCGGCAACCGCGGGTCGGATACTATGGTCGCCTATGAGCGTAATGGTTGTTTGGGTTGGTGTGTCCCAGTCCTTCGCAACAAATGATCCTTCAAATCCGCTATCCAAATGAAAACCGTCGACCACAAAATGATATTCCGACTCACGCGTTGACCCATAAGTACTCATATCAGGATTAGTGACATACTCGGCATACATGCCATCAATATCATCACGATTAATAAGTACCTGCTTGCTAAAGTTGGCTGCCGCAAGTTCTTCCTTTGCGACGTTTTCAATCGTTCCAAAATATTCCATGTGCTCCGGTGCTACGGCGGTCACGACAGCGATATCAGGGTGCAGGAACGTTCCCGCATGCGCAACTTGCCCAATCCTATCGCTGCCAATCTCTTGCACAATGACATCAACGTCGGCTGGCTCTCGAACACGACGACTCGCCGCGCGAAAAACCGCCAACCACGCACCAATATGACGAAGTGAGTCAGGCAGTTCGATACCCAGGATAGCGAGTGGCGTACTAATCTCTGAATTATAATTACCCTCGTGAAGTCGCACGCGAAAGCCCTCAGACAAAACTGTACCAATAGCAATTTTAGTCGTCGTTTTGCCGACGCTCCCAGTCACAACGACAAGCTTTACGTCGGGATGACGCTTAAAGTATTTTTTAACATACCATTCCAGCGTGATGCGAATAATTGATTTAAACATTACTACTATAATAGCATTTTGGCTAAAAAGTAGCAGTCCCCGGTCCATATGGACCGGGGACTGCACCGTTGGTATTTAGCTGCGGAAGTCGGGCTCCTGCTCGCGCTCGTAGCGATCTGCGTACGACAGGTAGGCACCCAGGCA
>JAKQOF010000093.1 GCA_029565375.1 bacterium | reverse complement strand
GTCTAAAGAGGAAGAAGTCCGATGATAAGTGACATCACCAAAAATGTGATGAGCTCGTGTGTTGCGTTAAGTACCGTCAGTTGCTTGCGACGACCTTCAAACGTATCGTGCGTAAAGATACGTAGCGCAGTAAATCCCAACCACACCCAGATTCCGGTGAGGACAGCATCAAGCAGATAGCTATTTCCTGAGTATTGGTTGGTAAAGAAGACAATGTGCGCCAAGATGTACGCTGTAATAAATGAGGCGACAAAAACCGCTAGGTATGTCAGTACCATTTTGCTGCCTTTAAATGTTGGGTCAGGTTTTACGTTTGCAAGCTTTGCCCACTGTTTGTAAAACCCAATTGGACTATACCAAATTGACCCTACGACCATTGTTGATAGCGCCGCAAGCAGCACCGCTATTAAGTTGACTTCTACCATCTTGAACCTCCTTTTTTATTTACTATCAATCACCCATTCCTGAGAGGGTTGATCGGAAAAGTTGACTTGATCAAAAAGGCTAAAACGCCTCGGATGAAATGCATATAATTTGTGTTCGTTTGTACCAGCAACAATCGTATCGACAAATGCCTTGTCAGTCCCATGGTGCTCAATATAGCGCTCCATCGCAGGTCCTAGCACCGCAGCATCCGTTAATTCTTCAGCAGTACCCTCAACTTGAATGCCAATCAACGGTCTGTCGGTCTTTACTGCGATCGCAATCGCAACGTGAGCGTTTGCTTCAATATCCTGACTGTGACGCGTCGTCGGTTTTGTGATCCAATAGATATTGCTGTCGTCGTCAGAGGCAAAGTGTAAGCTACAGATCCACGGCTGGCCATTACGCACCGTTGCTAGTTGCATAATCTTTGCTTGCACCAGATATTTCTTGATAATAGTCTTGGGACTTAGCTCACTCATTGCCTTCATTATATACCCGTTATCAATTTATGCACTATATCTTTCGACTGTCATAAGCCCAGTGCAATATTGCCTGTCGCTGTCGACGACGGCATAAAAGATCACCCGGCGCACAATACTTCTTCACCTGTGAGATGTGACGTGTCATGTTTTTCCAGCGTTTTATCTGACGCGCGTCTTCGCCAGCAATGCGCCGTCCCATATAATATCTGCAATACCTCTGAAACCAGCCCCGTTGGTCTTCCTCATATATCCAGCCTTTTCGTACCCACTCGGCAAGCGGCTGACTGGCGTTGATCTGAAAAAAGTTCAGCGTGGCATCTTTTTTATCCGCAGCAAAGCGTGCATACTCAAACCAATCAGCGGGAAACTCGTCGCGACAATCTCGCATATACACCCCTCCAAATACACCGAGCGCTAACATCTCTTTTGGTGTCAGCTCGGGTGTAAACTCGGGATCAAAATCCTCTCCGGCTGGCGCAGTTAGCTCGTACTCATAGCCTCGCTGCATTTTGTCATCAACACGTACTTTCTTCATAGTTGTGCCAAACTTGTATCTTCTACTTCAACAAATCCGCTGTTTTTTGCTTGCATATATAAAGTTCTTGCATGCTCACCTGGCAGACGTATCGGATTAATGTCATCTTTCCTTCGTGATTCCTTGACTCTATCAACAAGATCAGACGCATTTTTCTTAAACTCTTCACGGTCGACCAATAACTCTGGGTCTATCGCAATCACCAAGCTCCCCCACTCTTCTTTGAATGTCTTATTATCAACCCAAGCTCCATTAACAAGCGGTCCGGCCAACGTCTCAACTATAAGACCAA
>JAKQOF010000088.1 GCA_029565375.1 bacterium | reverse complement strand
CTGCTACCGTAGCAAAAGCGAAACGACGGTCAGATGTTGGTAATCCGCCTGGAAAAGCTGGTTCAATCGGCGACGCTATCAACTGGGAGCTGCTACTAAGCACTGTTCCTCTTGACGAAAATCTGCACATTGTTTCAAGGGACGGGGATTTTGCATCTGCATTAGACAAGACCAAACTCAACAGTTTTCTGCAAAAGGAGTGGGATAAGAGCAGACTTGGCACAATACACTTGTACGAAACACTTAATGGTCTTTTCAAGACGAACTTTCCGCAAATCAAGTTGATGGACGAGTATATAAAGGATGACCTTATACGACAACTTAGCCAATCACTGAGCTTTGATAGTAGTCGGGCTATCATAGAGAAAATGCTCAAAGTAGGTGGCTTTTCCGAAAAACAGATAGCCGCTCTTTATAAAGCCGCAACGACAAATGACCAAGTCTACAATGCACACAAATATAGTCCCGACCTTGTAGGCGATAAACTGTGGCAAATAATAAAGCCACATTGGAGTAAGTTCACTAAGGAAACTCAAAATAACTGGGTGGAAACATTTCCCGATAACAGTGAGCCAGAGGATTTACCGTTCTAAAAAACGCTTGGCAATATCAGCCCCACAAATTAGGTATATACACAGCGGAGTACCTATAACGGAGGTAGAGGGCGACTACCCCCCTACAAACACACTCTTTACATAGTACCCCTAGGGGGTATATCATAGAGTTATGATAACTGACTTGAAGCAGAGAGCATTGCACCGAGCCAAGATACTTGAGGGGCAGATGCGTGGCGTTCAAAAGATGATTGAGAATGAAGACTACTGTATGGACATACTCACACAGAGCCTAGCCATTCAAAAGTCTATCGGTTCGCTCAATAAGCTGATACTTGAAAATCACGTACGAACGCACATCAAAGAAAACCTAAGTTCCAATTCGGAAGATGAGCAAGAAAAAGCCATCGCTGAACTTCTATCACTTTACGAGCTGACGAATATCAGGGGTAAATAAACGTGAAGTACCTAACAGCTATAAAAAACATTCTAGTTTTGTTAGCTGTATTGATGCTCAACTCGGTTAGCCACGCATCTGCTATGTCGGCAATGCCCTCGCACGAGATGAGCGGTATGAACCACGGCTCAAGCGACGCAACTTCCTGTGCTACCCTTTGCCGCACGGCAGTTATCAACAAGGAAGATAATGTCATCAACGATGACGAAAGCGAAGATGATACCGAACCAGCGATAGCTTTCTACGGACAGAGCCAAACACTATCAACAGATGAAAAATCGCTTTCTCAACACCTTTATGCCGCAGAGATAAAGCCGCCGCCAAAGATACCGATTTATATTCTGTACGGTGTCTACCGAGTGTAGGATGCGATTGTTTACACAAATAGCATCAACTTAACTTTGGAGAAACTATGAAAAATAACAGGAACAGTATAATCATCGTGGCGATAGTCGCAGTTGTAGCTATCGCAGGTGTTAGTATTTACGCCATTAGCCGCAATGACAATATGATGGACGGCGATATGATGGGCAACTCAAACTCGCAATCGGCGGTTCAAGCTGATACTAGCTCGGCAGACTATAAGCAGTACGCCGCACTCAAGGGCGAAGACTATGACAAGATGTTCCTTGCCAATATGATAGCTCATCATCAGGGTGCGGTTGATATGGCAAACCTTGCTCTAACCAATGCCAGCCATCAAGAAGTGAAAGACTTAGCTAAAGCCATTGTGTCCGCTCAAACGACTGAGATTACCGATATGACTGCTTGCAAAAGACGTGGGGCTATCCTGCAAGCAGTGGCGAAATGATGGAAGACCATAGCTCAATGGGTATGATGAACACAAATGCTGGAATGATGAACGAATTGAACGGCAAAACGGGCGAAGCGTTTGATAAAGCATTTCTTGAACAGATGATTATGCACCATCAGTCGGCTATAAATATGGCGGCAACAGGCAAAACGAACGCTCAACATCAAGAAGTGAAAGACTTAACTGTTGCTATCGTTACGGCTCAAACTAAAGAAATAAAGCAAATGAAGCAGTGGCAAAAAGACTGGGGCTATTCTACTTCCGATACTACCAACTCAATGTCGGGAATGAGCCACTAAAATGGAACATTCGCCTCACGAACACTCTGAGCATCAAGACCACGACAAACACGCAGGACATTCAGTAGCAATGTTCAAGGACAAGTTCTGGCTGTCCTTGCTACTAACGCTACCTGTACTTGCGTATTCCGAGATGATACAGCATTGGTTTAGCTTTACGACGCCAACCTTTCCTGGCTCACAGTACGTGCCATTCGTATTCAGCACCATCATCTTTTTCTACGGTGGTCTAGTGTTTATAAAGAGTGCGTGGGGCGAGCTAAAAGCCAAATTGCCAGGTATGATGACGCTCATCAGCCTGGCAATTATCACGGCTTATGTGTATAGCGTAGCTACCCAATTCTTTATAAAGGGTGATGGTTTCTTTTGGGAACTAGCAACCTTAGTAACAATTATGCTGCTCGGTCATTGGCTAGAAATGGCATCGGTTGCCAAAGCTGAAAATGCCCTAGATGCTATATCTAAGCTGTTACCTGACAAAGCTGAGAAGCTAGCCAACGGTAAGCCAAAACAAGTATTGGTAAGTGAATTAAAAGTTGGCGACCTGGTATTGATACGTCCAGGTTCAAGCATCCCTGTTGACGGTGTGATTGTAGATGGTAGCTCGGCAGTTGACGAAGCGGCTATCACTGGCGAAAGTAAGCCAGTCAGTAAAACAACCAACGATGAAGTTATTGCTGGCACAGGCAATCAAGATGGTTCACTTACGGTAAAGGTTACGAAAATCGGTCAAGACACGGCACTTGCTGGAATTATGCGACTTGTAGCCGAAGCACAAAGTTCAAAATCTAATGTACAGATACTTGCAGATAAAGCAGCCTTTTATCTGACCATCATTGCAATCGCTGCTTCAATCGCTACGTTTATATTCTGGCTGATTGCTAAAGATGCTAGTTTCGCTTTAGAGCGGTCAGTTACAGTTCTGATTATAGCTTGCCCACACGCACTCGGTCTGGCAATACCACTTGTTGTGTCTATCTCTACTGCATTATCAGCGAAGAACGGTCTACTTGTCCGAAAACGTCTTGCTCTTGAAGCGGCTCGTAAGTTGGACTGGGTACTCTTTGATAAGACTGGCACATTGACTAAAGGCGAACACGGCGTTACGGATGTGTGGGCTACAAAAGGTTATACAGAAGAAGATGTACTGCACCTGACGGCTAGTCTTGAACAGAAAAGCGAGCATATTGTCGGTAAGGGTATTGTCAAAAAAGCCGAAGAACAACACGTCCATCTTGATAAAGTAGCCAACTTCAAAGCGTTACCTGGCTTAGGCGTACAAGGTACTCTACACGGAAGCGAAGTGTATATCGCAGCAAGCTATCGCTACATAGAAGAAAACAAGCTAATTGTTCCAACTGAAATAGCTAAGATGGTTAAGCAAGCAGCAAAAGAGGGCAAAACCGAGGTGTATCTAATTACCAATAAAAAGGTTGTTGGAGCATTGGGCTTAGCAGATATAGTGCGTGAACAATCTAAACAGACTATCGCAACACTCAAATCAATGGGTATAAAGACTGCAATGATAACAGGCGACTCAGACGAAGTTGCCGCTTACGTATCAAAACAGCTTGGCTTAGACCAGTATTTTGCAGAGGTAAAACCAGAAGATAAGGCGGCTAAAGTCAAAGAGTTACAGAAAAACGGGCAGAAAGTTGCAATGGTCGGCGATGGTATCAATGATGCACCTGCACTTACTCAGGCAGATATTGGTATAGCTATTGGTGCTGGTACGGATGTAGCAATCAAATCAGCAGATATTATACTGGTAAAAAGCGACCCTCAAGACGTGGTAAAGGTAATCAACCTATCAAAGGCTACCTATCGCAAGATGCTACAAAACCTCGGTTGGGCTACGGGTTATAACGTATTTGCAATTCCACTGGCAGCTGGCGTTCTATATGGAGCAGGTATCGTTCTTGCTCCTGCTCTGGGAGCTGTACTTATGTCAGTATCCACTGTTGTAGTGGCGTTTAATGCTCAACTATTGCGACGGGCAAAGTTAGCCGACTAAGCGGAACATTAAAACCACTAACCTGTTAGATTGATTGCAAAGACTGTACGTAGTATAGTTATCTGCGTGAACACGCATATAGATTATAAGATATTGAACTTAGAGCAGGTTGCATTAGCGGCTGATACCCTGAAACTACTGAGCGACCCAACACGGCTAAAGATACTTTGGTCTTTACTGCACGGTGAGCATTCGGTTAGTGAGCTGGCAGACCACGTTAAAGCTCAACCTGCTGCCGTATCACAGCACCTTGCTAAGCTGCGTACTGCTCAACTCGTTAAAGTACGACGGGACGGTAATAAAATGTTCTACCTGACAGATAATGAGCACGTTCGTAAATTGATAGAAGAAGCACTTTCACAAGCTGACCACGTAATAAAAAAAGGAATAAATGATGAAAAATGAAGTTCATACACACCACGATGAAAGCGACCACTCTCACGGCTCGCATCACGACCACGATAACCATCAGGGACACGGACATTCTCACGGCTTAGTAGACCCGTCTATTGTTCGCTCAAAGGCAGGCGTCAAAGCAGTAAGTCTGAGTTTTGCGGTTCTGATAATTACCGCAATCATCCAACTTTTTGCTTATGGCAAAGGAAATAGCGTCTCTTTATTGACTGACTTAATACACAATGCAGGCGATGCAATGACCGCATTACCGCTGGGCATTGCCTTTTTCTTACGTAACAAAAAAGCCGAGCGTTGGTCTGGATACTTTGTGGTGCTCCTTATCCTAGTGAGTGCTCTCATAGCGCTGTACACAGTCATAGAACGGTTTATAAATCCCTTTACCCCTACCAACCTATGGACGATATTTATTGCTGGCGTTATTGGCTTTGCAGGCAATGAGCTTGCAGCAATCATTCGGACTAGAGCGGGCAAAAAACTGAATAGCCCAGCACTCATAGCAGATGGCAAGCACGCTCATACAGATGGTTTAGTGAGCCTCGGCGTGGTCGTCAGTGTCATATTTATTGCCTTAGGTTTTCCGATAATGGACCCGATTGTCGGTTTAATAGTTAGCCTGATGATTATACGTATTACGTGGCAGTCGTGGCAGACTATCCGAGCATCCGAATAGAACTTTATGGTATTTAAAGACGTTAGGATTGAGCTAACTGTTAAGCAGTTACGGCAAGATAATTCGGAGTGTACGAGTGTTGTTTTTGAACGTCCTATCAACTTTAACTATCAGGCTGGTGATTGGATAGACGTGGATTTTGCTGATACAGGTTATATGGGCGGTAAGACGTATTCGCTGTCATCATCGCCAACTGAAAGCGAACTTGCTATATCGTTCCGTGAGGGAATTAGCCCATTCAAAAGAAAGTTACAAACTGTACAGCCTGGCGAAAAAATGTACATTAGCCAATACGGTAATGACTACGGTTTTCACTTGAGAGATAACAAGTCCAGTGTGCTAATCGCTGGGGGTATAGGTATAGCTCCTTTCAGAAGTATGCTTAAAGAAATGTTTGATATGAGTGTTAAAAACGACGTTCAACTCATTTATCTTAATAAAGGTGATAATTTTCTATTTAAAGATGAACTAGAGGAATGGAAGCGTGCATTACCAAACATATCAATTGAATATATTGTGACTAAAGAGTTGAAACGAAAAGCCCGTGAGAAATTGCTACTCTCACTCATCAAGGATATAACTCATAACTATTACATTGCAGGACCAGAAGCTATGGTTGAAAATACCGAACATTTTTTAATTGATAATGGGGTAAACATTAAAGACATTCGGATAGATAGTTTTGGCACTTACTAGATATTCTAGTTAGAAGCAATCAATGTACCCGATAGCTGGAATTGTTCAACTAGGTGTTTTAGCTTATAATCCTCTTGTGCGTCAATAGCAGCTGTTTGAAATACGTCAACTATGCTGCACCAAATAGAGAATCCAGCCTCGCCGCTGGATTTTCTATTTGGTAGTGTAATTGTCCTAACTCTCGACCTCTTCAAAAATATATAATAGTCGAGAGCCCAAACTCCGCGTCTTCAGACGCCGGGGGTTCTAGAGTCTCTTCACCCGCACTAATTTTCGTTATACATAAAAAGTCCCAAGTAAGAGGCTTTTTGCTATTATTAAGCTATGAGCGAAGTTACTCATGTGCATATTGTCCATATATTTACCGACAGAGACGGCAAGTTTGGTAGCCCGACAGGCATTATTGTTGATGAGCAACAAGAATTATCACCTGAACGTCGTCAAGAAATTACAAAGCAATTAGGTTTTAGCGAAACAGTTTTTATTAACGATTTGAAAACATGCGACGTGAGTATCTATGCTCAACAAAGTGAAATACCTTTTGCTGGTGCTCCGTTAGTTGGTACAGCTTGGTATCTTGGCAAGCTCAAGGATAGCCCTATATCCTCTATTGTTTGTCAGGGAAATAACATAGAAGTAGTGCATGAAGACGGCCTGACTTGGATAGTCACCAATAAACTATCGACACTTCCAGCATGGAATCTGAAAGAGTTCGCTAATCAAGATGAAGTAGACGCCCTCACTCCATCTGATGAGGCTGTACAAGAACATACCTATGCTTGGGCTTGGGTTGATAAGGGTCTGAAAGTCGGCAAAGTCAGAGCAAGAACTTTTGCACCAGATTGGGGCATCATCGAGGAAGAGGCGAATGGCTCAGGCTCAATGCTACTAGCACATAAATTTGGGCGTAACCTGCTTTTTAAGCATGGACAGGGCTCGTATATTCGTGCCGCCGCTGGAAGTACAGGCATAGCAGTAGGCGGAAAGGTTGTTGAGGTAACAGGCAAAAAAATTTAAGAAGCAGCATGTCCGATAGCTGGAACTGCGCTACGAGATATTTCAATTTATAATCATTCTGGGCATCAATAGCAGATGTTTGAAATACGTCGCTTATCTTGCACTAAATGTAAAACCCCAACCTCGCCGTTGGGATGTTACATTTTGCTATACTAACCATATGAGCAAAGCTGACGAACGAAACGACATTAGTATCGACGAATACATCGCCTCAATACCTGACGAGGCCGTGCAGCAAGATGCGAAAACATTGATTGATATCATGCATGGTATTAGTGGTGCGAAGCCACAGCTATACGGCATTGGCACGATCGGTTTTGGCGTGTACAAATACGAGTACACCACTGGGCGCAAAGGCGAAGCTCACACGCTCGCCTTTTACCCACGAAAGGCAAGATCACGATTTACCTGATGGACGGGACAAAACGCTACTCTACCCTCCTGTCAAAATTAGGTAAACACACGATTACTGGATACTGCATTTATATTAAGAAGCTGAGCGACATTGCGCTACCAGTATTGGTAGAGATGCTGGAAAAGTCATACGACAATATAGAGACTCAGTCGAAAAACGGCCCGATCGATCGAATATTGTGGCAGAGCGAATAATCGCCCTGTAGTCAGATTATGTTACTTTTTGTCAGTAATTAACACGGTTTGAGCAATGTGCGCCGTATCGACTAGTTGCGTCACCAAGAAGTGTGCCACGTTTGCGCGACTGATACTGTCGTTTGCACCGACAGCTTCGTTAGACTGGACGACGACATAATTTTTGTCGAGAGGTTCGTTGGTTAGGCGTGTTGCATAGACAATTGTATAGTCAAGATGTGAGCCTTCAAATAGTTCTTCGGCTGATTTAAAGTGCGATACGATACCATCCATCAGTTTAAGCGCAAACCTAACGATAGCGTTCGGCCTAAATTGTGGCGAGGCCAAAAAGCTCGACATCATAATGACGCGCTTTATCTTTTGCTGCGCTGCAACTTTAATTAACAAGCCAGTTGCTAGCGATACAACCGTATCGCGCGGCTTGATAGGACCGAGTGTGCTGATGACTGCGTCTTGACCCTGCAACGCTTTTGCCAGGTCGGCCTCGTTTGTCGCATCACCAACAAATGTTGTCACGTCAGGAGTTTCGGCAATCGCTGGATCTTCGCTGCGCACAAATGCCGTCACTGTATGTCCAGCGACTAGTGCTTGCTCAACCAATAATCTACCTGTTCGTCCTGCCGCACCGAGAATAAGAATTTTCATAAGACCCCTTTTTAGTAAGTACTATACATTGTATATTAAAGAAAAAGACTAATCAATCGATTAGTCTTTTTTGGCTCCTCCCAGGGGGCGGTCGGCCGCTGCCTCCCTATTTCGGTTCGCTCATTGAAAAATATGTAAACACATTTTCAATTTCACTTCACGTCGTGCACTGGGGACTATTGCCGCGCTGCGGCAAGTCCCCAGTTAAAGCTAGAAGAACTCTTACCAAGAAAAAACCCGATCACTGAGGATCGGGATTTTTCTTGGTGGCTCCTCCCAGACTTGAACTGGGGACACAAGGCTCTTCAGGCCTCTGCTCTACCAACTGAGCTAAAGAGCCATAATGGTATGTTGGTTGTGGATTGTTAACATTGTTACGTGACCAGGTCGGCCGGCCTCTGCTCTACTATTTCTATCGCCAGTCTTTCAGACTGAGGAGCTAAAGAGCCATACTGGTACTCCAACTATTGTACGGATATTGGCCTCTGTTTGCAAGCTATCAACCGCGTGCGATAGCAAGCTCGATAAGTCGAGATATCAAGTCGCTGTAGCTAACGCCCTCGTGTTGCCACAGCTTTGGATACATACTAATGTCGGTAAATCCTGGCAATGTATTAATTTCGTTAAAATATATATCACCGTTTGAGCGATCAACAAAAAAATCAACTCGTGATAAACCGCTACAACCCAAGACATGGAAAATCTCGATGGCATAGGCACGAATAATGTCACTGACTTCTGCAGATACGTCAGCAGGGATAATAACTCCTGATGTACTGTTCTCGTCATACTTAGAATCGTAGCTATAAAATTCGCCGTCCGGATTGATCTCGCCCACTACGCTTGCTGACACGTCCGGATAATTACCAATCACAGCCACCTCTAGTTCACGTGCATCAATTGCCTTTTCGATGAGAATCAGTGGGTCATAACTGTGCGCAAGCGACACTGCGGCTTCCCACTCATGTTGATTGGTCACCCGGCTGACACCAATTGAACTTCCAGCATTAACCGGCTTGACGAACAATACATTACCCAAATCCTTTGTGATACCGTCAAACGCAGGAACGTCGTCTGACACATGATGCACTTGGTATGGAACAATCGGAATGGCGCAGTCGTCGACAACGCGCTTTGTTGCAAGTTTGTTCATAGACAGCGAGCTTGAAGCCATGTCACAGCCGACAATCGGGATATGCAGCAGCTGCGCAAGTGCCTGCAGGGCGCCATCTTCGCCGTTGCGACCATGCAAAATCGGCAACAAGACATCAACATCGACTGTCTTGCCCTCACGCGTTACAAACCCAGCTTTACCAAGATGTGGCAGTAATTCTTGTGCACCTTCGGGCACGTGGTCAACAACTTCTGTGACGTGCCAAAACTGACCCGTGCGGTCGATAAAGCACAAATAAACGTCGTAATTCGTCGTGTCGATTGCTGCAAATACGTTGCGAGCAGAGGCTATCGAGACATCGTGTTCAGTAGACTCCCCGCCGAACAAAAGTAATACATCTTTCTTGTTTGTCATTACACACTAGTATACGAGTTATAATAGATCTATGCAAAGAATACCGCTGGCAGAGAGAATGCGACCAACAACACTGAGTGAAGTGATTGGCCAGACACACCTGTTAGGTGACGGCGAGATCTTGAAACAAATTGTCAAAAACAAAGAACCGGTCAGTTTGATACTGTGGGGCCCACCCGGCAGCGGCAAGACAACACTGGCGCGCATTATTGCTCATGAGGTGAACGCTGAGTTTATTGAGCTGTCTGCTGTCACCAGTGGCAAAAAAGATGTCGAGAAAGTTATCGAGCATGCCAAGCAAAACTGGAACTTGCAGCTGCGGACAATCCTGTTCGTCGACGAGATTCATCGCTTTAACAAAGCGCAACAAGATGCGTTCTTGCCACATGTTGAGTCGGGACTAATTACCCTCATTGGTGCAACGACAGAAAACCCAAGCTTTGAAGTGATAAACCCGCTGCTGTCACGTACCCGTGTGTTAGTGTTAGAGCCACTGAATAAAGATGACATTATTAGCATCCTGAAGCACGCTCTCGCCCAAGAAAAAGCAACGCACAAAGTCACCGTAGCCGCACTGGACTACTTGGCCGAACTTTCTGGCGGAGATGCCCGCGTGGCACTGGGAAACCTTGAACTGGCGCTAAGCATGAACGAAAAAGTTACACCTGACATCGTGAAAGTCGCTGCGCAAAAGCGCGTGCCAGGATATGACAAAAAGGGCGAAATGCACTACAACGTCATATCTGCCTTTATCAAAAGCATGCGCGGCAGTAACGTGGACGCGACACTCTACTATCTGGCGCGTATGATCGATGCCGGCGAAGATGCCAAGTTTATCGCCCGCCGCATGGTCATATTTGCCAGTGAAGACATTGGACTTGCTGGTAATGGTGCTCTTGGTCTTGCCCTCAATGCTTTCCAAGCAGTAGAACGCATTGGCATGCCAGAATCAAGCTATATACTGTTCCACGTGGCGACAGCCCTTGCAAAGAGTGAAAAGTCGCGTGCGACAACCGACGCTATGAGCCGTGCACAGGCACTCGCGAAAAAGTTCCCTGACTCACAAGTGCCTTTGCATTTGCGTAATGCGCCAACAAAGCTGATGAAAGACATTGGATACGGCAAAGATTACAAATGGGAAGCAGACTTTAAGCATGGCAAAGGCTTTTTGCCAGACGATTTGAAAGACGAGACGATCTTTTAACTGTCTTCAGCCAGAAGTGCCTGAAGTACGCCGTTTGTCCACCCAAAGCCGTCCTGCAGTGGATACTCTCCACCACCGCCCAGACCATCGCCACCAATAACATCGTATTTTTCGACAAGTTTGTGGGATTTGTTGTACACGTCTTTGTTTGTCTTGATCCACCGCCCCTTGATCGTGTTTGCAAGTGCCTCGTGGCCATAGTTACGCAAAGCCTGAATGGTTATCCAGTGTAGCGGTGCCCACCCGTTCGGCGCGTCCCATTGCTGGCCCGTTATATTGAGCGTTGTTACAAGCCCACCGTCTTTGAGGAACTGCTGTTCAATAACCTTGGCAACCGCGGCAGCTTGTTCGGGTGTCGCAATCTTGGCAAAGAGCGGAAAGATACCCGCAAGGCTAAGACATCCTGTCGCCTGTTGATGATGAAAGTTATAATCGACAAAAAAGCCGTCCTCGTCATTCCAACAATACTTCGTAATCGCCTTTTTGCGACGATCAGCTAGCTTTTCAAACTTGCGTCGAAGGAGCGGTTGTTTGAGAATGTCGTATGTGTTCGCAATTGTCGACTCGAGTTGATACAACAAACAATTCAGATCAACTGGTATGATGTCGGCTGTATGAATGGTTCGGATGTCCTTTGCATCCTCGAACCATCGTGCGCTAAAGTCCCACCCAGATTCTGCACCTGCGCGAAGATGAAGATACAAACGATCCGCTTGACGTTCGCGCGAGCCAGCAGCGGTCTCGGTGTCCTCATTGAGCGACTCGGGTCGTGGCGTCGTCTTGTTATCATAATAGCGATTCATAAGCGACCCATCGTCTGTCTGTACGACACGAGCAAAGGCACGATGTTCTTGCTTGGCAAGCTTGGTCGTACCCTTCATCCAAAATCGATATTCTTGCAGCAAGTACGGCAAGTACTCGACAAGCGTCGACTTGCCTTTGTGCGACGCCAACAGCTGAACCATGTGTGATAAAAACGGTGGTTGAGAACGACTGAGAAAGTACGTCCGATTTGCCGTTGGAATGAAGCCAAACTTGCGGATCATAAAGGTGTAATTTTTTATCATGCCCTCGATCAATGTCCATTTACCCTCTGTCGCTAGTCCCAACATAATGAAATAACTATCCCAATAGAACTGCTCATCAAAACGCCCGCCTGGTACCACGTACGCATACGGCAGACCGACGAGTGAGCCTTTATCACGAAGGTGCTTTCGCTCGAGCACATACCAAAGCGACGAGATATGCTCAGACACGGTTTGCGATGGATCGGATACGTACACATTGTCGACATGTGTTGAGGATGGCTGATAGAAGTGTTTTTCAACAAATAGCTTCAAATTAAAATCCGGTAGTTGCTTGGCAAGCGCGTATTCCCGCTGCAGTTGTTTGATGCGAGTCTTTGGTACAAGATCCAAGAATGCCTTACTGTCGGTATAGACGCGTTGGTTTTGCACATCAATAAACAATTCGCCTAGTGCGTCGTCTGGACTTTTGGCAGTCAGTAAAAGATGCCCCGTCGTCGCGACCAATGACGATTTTATTTTATTCATGTTTATTATCTTTTTGATCATACTACTGTTTAGTATAGGCTGGTCGTCACCCACATACAATCAAAGACCTCGCCGTTTTGCGGGCGAGGTCTGTTTGATTAACTCTTGGCAGCGCGCTTGCGCTGGTTGGGGTCAAGGAAGCGCTTGCGAAGGCGAAGCGACTTTGGCGTTACTTCCAACAACTCATCGTTCTCGATAAAGTCGATTGACTGCTCGAGGCTGAGGTCGGTGTATGGTGTCAGCTGAATCGCACCGTCGCTTGATGATGTACGCATGTTAGTCAGTTGCTTGCCACGGCAAACATTGAGGTCTAGGTCGCCGCCGCGGTTGTAAACACCGACGATCATACCTTGGTAGACGGTTGTGCCTGGGCCAACAAACAATTCACCACGTGCTGCAGCAGCGTCGAGTGCATATGCAGTCGTTGATCCAGCTTCAGTAGCAATCAGAGCACCGTTACGAGTCTGTTGTAACTTGGCACCAAGTGGTTGGTAACCGTGTGGCAAGCTGTTCATAATAACCGTACCCTTAGTCGCAGTCAAAAGAAGGTTGCGAAGACCAATCATGGCACGTGTTGGAATGATGTAAGTCGAACGCGTTGTACCAGCACTCGTTTGCTCTTGCTTAATCGGCGCAGCCTTACGTGTACCAAGCTCTTGGCTGACTGCACCCAAGAATTCTGGGGCAACTTCGATCAATAGTTCTTCAACAGGTTCTTTTGTGATACCATCTTCTTCAATCGTCACTGCTTGTGGACGACCAACTTCGAACTCGAAGTCTTCACGACGTAGTGTTTCGATAAGAACTGAAAGGTGAAGCTCACCACGCCCAGATACGACAAAACCGATGCCTTCTTCAGACACACGCAGTGATACGTTTGTCTCAAGTTCTTGCTTAAGACGGTCACCGATTTGACGGCTGGTGTTGTACTTGGCTTCTTTACCCTTTAATGGGCTGGTATTTGGACCAAGGTACATGCTGAGCGTTGGTGCTTCGATGTCAATAACAGGAAGTGCGTCAGGGTGCTCTTTGTCGGCGATTGTCTCGCCGATGTGTGCGTCAGCAATACCAGTGAGGGCAACAATGTCGCCTGCACTCGCTTCGTCGATTTCTTCACGGTTAAGTCCACGGTATCCAAAGACCTTGTCAATCTTGGCGTTAACGAGTGTACCGTCACGCTTGATAAGTACAACCTGTTGCGCCTTTTTGATATCACCACGAGTAATACGGCCAATAGCGTATTTGCCCAAGAATGAGTCATACTGCAGTGAGGTAACAAGCATTTGGAATGGCATGTCGGTCTCGACAGTTGGTGCTGGAATATCGTTAATAATCGAGTCAAAAATCGGCGTGAGGTCAGTGTGCTCTGAAGGGTTATCTGGAAGCTCTTTCCATGCTTTACCTTCACGTCCAATTGCAAAGTACGTTGGGTAGTGTAGCTGGCTGTCATCAATAGCAAGCTCCAAGAAAAGGTCAGCAACTTCGTCGATAACTTCGTCGATACGGCGTGATGGCTTGTCGATTTTGTTAATAACAACAACTGGCTTCAAGCCTAGCTCGAGTGCTTTTGAAAGTACAAACTTTGTCTGTGGCATTGGACCTTCTTGTGCGTCGACAATCAGTAGAACACCGTCGGCCATGTTAAGTGTACGTTCAACTTCGCCACTAAAGTCGGCGTGCCCTGGAGTGTCGATAATGTTGATCTTGTAGTCACCGTGGTAGATAGATGTTTGTTTGGCGGTAATAGTAATACCGCGTTCATGCTCTTGGTCACCACTGTCCATGATGAGGCTTTGCTCCATCTCGGCTTGGTTTGAGCGGAACGTATTGCTTTGCTTTAAGAGGCCATCAACAAGCGTTGTTTTGCCGTGGTCGACGTGCGCGATGATAGCAATATTGCGAATAAATTTTGGGTCTTTCATAAAAATATACCCGATATATTAACCAATCGGGTTTCCTTATCTGTAATTATAGCATAGTAAGGGGCTTTGGGCAACCATCAGCACTTCCCTTTTTCGTTATCCAACCTCACGAATAATTACATAATCTGCCCGGCCAGACCAAAAGTGTAATATGTCCGTTAGATTCTTCAACATAACACTTTGAAGATATTGCCTCAGGGACTTCCCTCCTGTATAATGACTGAAGGTTTGGGCGCTTAGCTCAGTTGGCTAGAGCACCTCGTTTACACCGAGGGGGTCGGGGGTTCGAGCCCCTCAGCGCCCACCAT
>JAKQOF010000079.1 GCA_029565375.1 bacterium | reverse complement strand
AGGCCAGCAAGATCTTAACTAAGCGAGTGCTTCTTTGACACGTTCAACGACCTGACGAGGAGTCAGGTCAGCCTTGACGATGTAACTATGAATACCAAGTGCCCGCAAATCTTTGGGCGACTCTTCTTCGCCGAGGTTGGTGAGGATAATCACAGGAATGTTTTTGCCCCAGTCGTGTGACCGTATGACCGCCAACGCTTCGTTGCCGTTCATCTCGGGCATCTGTACGTCAAGTAGGATAATATCTGGAGCAAATGCCTCGACCAAAGCAACACCGCGATTGCCGTTGTTTGCCAACTGAACGTCAAAGCCATCGGCTTCAAACTTCATACGATACATTTGACTAATAACAGGGTCGTCTTCGATAATGGCTATCTTGGTCATAACTGCTATAATCATAACATAATCGGGTTGGCAATCATGAGTATCCAAGGTAACACAACAAGTAGTACATGCGTGGTATGTCTATGACAAATCATCGCAAAAAGGCAGATCATTCTGCCGCTTCCAGTGTAGCCAGTTATATTTTGGCGCTTTTGACACTTGCTGCGCTTTGTTTGGCATTTGTCTATGCCGTTACAACCATCTATGTTAACGATTTGATTATTGGGCCTGTCTTAGGACTAGTCAACGTCGTGCAAGTCCTAGCGTTGGCGATGTTATTCTTGCCACTGCGTCAGTTGTATGAACGGTTATTACGACAGGTGTTATACGTTCACAATTATGACAGTGACGCCTTTTTTGGCCGACTTAACCGGACATTGTTGTCGACGACTGATTTGCGAGTACTTTTGCAGCGCAGCTCGATTGAAATTGCATCGACGCTCCAAGCACGACAAGTCTTCTTTTTTATTCATCAATCTGACAATCACTATATCTCGACTGGCACGGCTCGTCATAGCAACCTCACTAAAACCGACGTAGCAGATATTGACGAATGGTTTCGCTCACACCAGGGGTGGTTGTTAAATCGTCTTGACCTAGCGAAAGATGATTCACTGCGTCGTATGATGGTCAGTCACAAGTTACAGACGATTGTTTCACTTGTACGTAGCGGAGAGTTAATCGGGTATCTGTGCCTAGGCGAGACCGTGCACGGCATGAACTACACCATTCGCGACGAAGCAGTTCTACAGGCAATATCCGACGAGCTGGTCATTGCTATTCAAAACGCCCTGTCTGTTCAGCAAGTACGCGAGCTGAACGACACGTTGCAACAACGTATCGACAGTGCAACTCGTGAACTACGATCCAGTAACGCCCAGTTGCAACAGTTAGACAAAGCCAAAGACGAATTTGTCAGTATGGCATCACATCAACTGCGAACACCACTCACGAGCGTCAAAGGATATTTGAGTATGGTGCTTGAGGGTGATGCAGGCAAGATTAGTGACGCACAGGCACATTTGCTGAATGAGGCGTTTACCAGTAGTGAACGCATGGTGCATTTGATCAGCGACTTTTTGAATGTATCGCGCCTGCAAACAGGTAAGTTTTTGATCGACAAGCGTCCGGTTGACCTGGCAAAGGTAATATCACAAGAGCTTGATAGTTTGTCATCGTCGGCGCAATCACGCCATTTGAAATATCTGTATCATCCACCGCATGATGTGCCGGTGTTACTTCTGGACGAAGATAAGATCAGACAGGTCATTATGAACTTCTGCGATAATGCATTGTATTATTCAACAGAGCACAGCACTATCCATGTTAATCTGGTTGTTAACAAAGACACGGTACGATTTGAAGTGGTCAATGTTGGTATTGGTGTTCCTCGCGCAGAGCAATCACAATTATTTACCAAGTTTTACCGGGCAAGTAATGCACGTCGGCAACGTCCAGACGGCACTGGCGTTGGTTTGTTCTTGGCAAAAAAGGTAATCGACGCACACGACGGCAAAGTTCTTTTTGAGTCAGTTGAAGGCAAAGGCAGTACCTTTGGCTTTACACTACCACTTGATGAACTACGCGTTCGTAGCGAGACGGATGATCTCAAAGATTAGGACGATCAGCACGAGTACAATACCGCTGGTGATCAGCACAGGCTTTAAGATTCGTTTGCGCTCGAACCACCATTGACCAAGGCGACTGCGGTTGGTTGCAGAGATGCGGGTAATAACCGGACGCGTGACTGCTGCGTCCGCACCTGTGTATACTTTGTTTCGCTTCTTTTTATTCTTTCCCATAGTACCCATTATTATACCAGATTCACATATTACATATTTTGCCCGGTCAGACCAAATATGTAATATGGTTATGGTTTATTTTTCTGAGTATGAGATGGAAAGAATACGTCACACATACAAATAGCCCCGCTGTAAAGCGGGGCTATTTGGTCTGAATTGCTTCAGGTCTTACAAGATGACTCTTATAAGGGAGCGGTCAGACTCGGATTATTGGTTCATAGCAGCACGACGGCTAGCGAGGTAGTAACCAACGCTTGCAATCAATGCGCCAAGTCCCAATACGGCAACAATGTTTTCACCCATTCCAGTCTTTGGAAGTTCTGGTGGAGTTGTAGTACATGCGCTCAAATCTTTTGAGTACTTTGTGCTGTTGAAGTCAGACTCAAGGATCGTAACGATCTTCTTTGTCGAGATTTCACACACAGTGATCTTGTTAATCACCTTACAGTCATCGAGGTTCTTTGAGTATTTGCTTGAGTTAAAGTCGTTTACGTTAATTGTAACGATCTTCTTAGTAGCAAGCTCACAAACAACGATCGTGCCAGGTGTTTCACAGTCCTTCAAGTTCTTTGAGTATTTTGTACTGTTGAACTGACTTTCCTTAATCGTAACGATTTTCTTTGTCGCAAGTTCACAGACGATGATGTCTTTATCACAAGACTTATCAATCGTGACGGTTGCGTCATCTTCCTTGTAGCCACTTGTTGTCGTAACACGAGCTACGTTCTTCAGAGTGTTGGTGCCACAAGCAAGAGTATCGACTGTAGGAACTTTTGCAC
>JAKQOF010000062.1 GCA_029565375.1 bacterium | reverse complement strand
AACAAAGGTGTAGTATCAAGACTAGCGTCACCAATACACAGCCAATTCCAGTCGATCAACAGGCCTCGATGCGTCGTCTCGTCGTATGCAAAGTTATCAGCACGGATATCTTGATGCACCAGCGTATCTTCTTGCATATGCCAGCCGTTTAACATAGTTTCATACGCCTCTAGTTGTGTCTGATTAAGGTTAACATCAACCGATAACATACGAAACTTTTCGTTCAAGCGATCAATTGCTCTCGGCACCATGACAGCCGACCACTTTGAGTCACGCCCGACAACACTCTCAAGTGTATAGGCCGGATCAGCTGCAAATAAATAAGCGTATTTTTTTAAGTCATCTTGTGCGGCAATAATCGCAGCAAGCTTATCTTCGTCCCATGCGTTGTCAAAATGCGCGTTTGCAAGATACTCAATCGCCATAGCACTTCGATCACCGCTATGCGCCAATAGTTGAGGAATGTATGCATATCCTGCCGCATTCAATTTGATATAAACATCAACTTCCTTTTGCAGCCACTTTATAGTCGTCTCACCTTCTGCAATTTTCACAAAGACTTTTTTGCCGTCACCAAGCGTAACAACGCCTCGTGTTGCAGTCGAATAGCCGCCCTCTACAGGCTGCATTGTATTAAGATACGGTGCAATGTTCTGATCCCAATTGTAATTCATGGATGTACCCTGCTAATTGAAACAAACATTCCACTATATTCAAGATAATAGCCAATGACTCTCATTCACTTATCATACCATAGGCCCAGAGGTGTTAAGCCAACACAGCACGTTAGCTAATTCGCCGATACTCTTTTTATAACGACCTCGAGCGCAACAGCCAATGTGGCCTCAGACTCTTTGCTAAAATGAATACCGTCTTCACCTGGTTGTGAAACTGTTGCAGCGTCCAAAAACTCACATCCTGTTTGGTGTGCTAGGTGAGCGATTTTCGCACCCAGCTTCTGTGACTCAGCCATTGATCTTTCGTCGTAGTACCCGGTATAAAATTCTGCAAAGCGTGGTGCATTACTATTGATCTCGATGGGGCTCACAAGGATGACTCTAGGCACACTACCGCTTTGACTCTGAGCGAATTCACGAACGTCACTCACCAAGCCGCTTATTGCTATAGAGATGTCTTCAGCGGATCGATGATATTCTGCCTTTAAGTCATTTGTTCCCAACATCAGCACAACGATATCAATTGGGGTGTGACTAGCAAGACATGGAATAAGATACGTTTTTCCATTACGTCCAGGCTTACGGTCATAGTCAAGGTCGGTCGTTCTACTTCCAAGGCCTTCTTCGACAACATAGTATCTGTCGCCGAGAGATTGCTGTAACCTACCTGTCCAACGTACATCAACAGCATATCGGCCGGTCTTATCTGGCTTCTGCCCCCATGTATTGCTATCGCCGTAGCAAAGAATTTTTATTGCATCAGGATCTGTATTCATAATAAAAATAATTCTTTCGTTTCGTTATGTACTATAACTGGTCAATCGTACAGCACTTTGTTTATAGCGACAACAAACCACGAGCGATGCTATCCTTTAATATGATTCTCTCATAGCTCTTTCGTTTGCTTTATCCAATAGATAACCCAACCAGCAAGTGCAAGGCTGTACCCAACGATCTCGACAATGATCTGCTCCTCCATCGTCGCATACGGTAACAGATAGTTCGCAATCGCAAACACCAGCTGAGATGAGATATAGGCCATAACAAATAATACTGATACGGATACGGCTGACCAGCTTGCTTTCTGGAAGACAGTAAGCCGCTTTTTTCGAAGTGTAGCGTATGAGATGTATGCAAGTATCACGACTATAATGAGCGATATAGCTGAGTACATATCAAAACTATTTGTGAAGACACTACTCACTAATGACCATACTGGCATACCTATTATTGAAGCGATGAGCAGTATTGTAAAAGGTCTGTATTCAAGAATATCTTGCTTGGCCTGACGACTACGCATATAGGCAACGGCAATGATGGCGGATACAATCGCCACAGCAATGCCTGGCAACAAGTTCATGATAATGATCCTAAGGTTATCATCACCAAAAATATCTTCAGGAATGAACATCAATACCGCAACTGACGTCATCAAACCGTACCCAAGCAAGCTGAAGAGCATACCATTAAAATGATGGCTCAACTTGTTCTTCGATTTTACGGAGCGATCGCCGATACTATAGCCAATTAATACTGGCAAAACTGCACCGACTGTCAGCGAGACAGCGATTATCGCAACATTATAATGCAAAACTCTTGGATCGAATAACATAACCCCTAGTGGAATTGTTGTCGAGACCAACGTTGCGACTACCAACAAGAAAAATAAAATATATCCTGTAACGACGAGTGTTAGGTGAGCGTTCTTTCTTCTTGCCTTTACCATAATACTTATGATTATAAGCAAACTACAATTAATAGCAATGAGCCTGCAATAAATCTTTGATTTGGTACCCCGGGCTGGGCTTGAACCAGCGACCTTAGGCTTAGAAGTCCTCTGCTCTATCCAACTGAGCTACCGGGGCAAATTGTACGTACCTTGGGAAGCACACGAACAGTAGCTTGGATTCAGTTGGATAGAGCCTGCTAGATTGATTACTTCTCGCTGCGCTCGGGCAACTGAGCTACCGGGGCAAATTGTATGTCGTCTGGCGTACCAGCTTATTATAGCAAGGTATGCCATGTTTTACGTTCTGTGCTAAAATGAGCATAAATACGTTAATGGTAAACGAGGGTAAGGTGTCATGGGTCAATGTCGTCGCTAGAAGGTTCACTCCACGAAAAGTGTGCGGTCTTTGGGACATTTGGAACAGGTGATGACGCAGCGCGTACAACTTTTTATGGCCTCTGGGCACTCCAACACCGCGGTCAAGAAAGCTCAGGTATTGTCACGACTGATGGAACGCTTTTTCATCAACACACCAGCCCTGGGCTGGTCGCAAGCGCATACCGCCCCGAAGACCTCGAACAACTGGTTGGCGATATCAGTATTGGCCACAACCGCTATTCTACATCTGGTGCTGCGGACGATGTCCATGCGCAACCAATTCTTAAACGCGAGGCAAAACTCGCCTTTGCGCACAATGGCAACTTCCCCGTTACCGATAAGCTAGAAAAGTTCTTGAACAAGCGTGGCTTCGCAATCGATGTACACAAACTCAATGACTCAGAAATGATGGCCGAAGTTATCGCTGTCTTTATGGAACAAGACAACCTGAGCCTCGAAGAAGCAATTGTACAGTCGTACCCACTCTTTGACGGTGCGTTCTCTGCGGTTGCTATGACAACTGACTCATTGGTTGCCTTTCGTGACCACTGTGGCATCCGACCGCTGTCAATCGCAAAGCTTGGTGACGGCTATGTTGTCGCATCCGAGACCTGTGCATTTGATACCGTTGGGGCGACGTTTATTCGCGATGTTCTGCCCGGTGAGATGGTAACGATTGACAAGGACGGTATTCATTCCCGACAAGTTGTACCAGGTACCCTAAAGCTTGATATCTTTGAGTTTGTGTATTTTGCTCGTCCCGACAGCGTCATTGAGGGCAAAAGCGTCAACCAAGTTCGCGAGAATATGGGCAAAGAACTTGCTCGTCAATTTAAAATCGACGCCGATATTGTCGTGCCAGTACCCGACTCTGGTATCCCTGCCGCCCTTGGCTACTCACACGCCAGCGGCATCCCATTCGAGATGGGGCTTATTAAAAACCGTTATATACACCGTACGTTTATTCGCCCATCAGCACAACTACGCGACCAAGATTTAAAGATGAAGTTGAACCCATTACCTGGTGTACTCGGCGGCAAACGGGTTATTTTGATCGATGACTCAATCGTCCGCGGTACAACAACACGTAAAATTGCTCGCATGTTGTATGAAGCAGGCGCAAAAGAAGTCCATATCCTTATCAGCTCACCGCCAGTCAAGTTCCCTGATTTTTACGGCATCAACCTACCTAACCAAGCAGACCTGATTGCACATCACATGACACCACACATGATCAAAGACCACCTGGGAGTCGACTCACTTGGCTACCTGTCTTACGACCGTATGATCCGCGCAACTGGCATGCCGGCCTCGTCTTTCTCTACATCATGCTTTGATGGTATTTACCCAATTGCGATTGGTCGTCAACAAGATGCTATTATTCACCAACCAGCACGTATACACGCTTAACTCTTTAGGTGTTCTTATGAAGCCACGCTGTGAGCTGAACGATCATGTCATCGGTATCTGCATACACGACAAAATTATCTGTGATAAATCGTAGCGCACCAGATATTTTCGCACCGCTTTTATAGATACATACAACCGGTACATGGTTGTCATTTGCCCAGCCCAACTCAATACCCTGACCCGTTGACGGAAAGCTTACCTCAGCAATCACAAGATCACTGCTCATTATAATATCTTTGGTATTCTCGCCAGTATCGTCACTGTCGTGCGGCAGTACAAAGTTATATGTATCAACTAAACCAGAAGTCTTGATGGGTATATACAACTCATTTGTGTAGTCATAGTTGCTTGCGTGCGACAGATATATCTTCATATGGAATCAGTATAGCAAACTCGGGCGGAAAGACGGCGGTCGCCCAAGCTCCCTATCTCAACTTGCTCGTAAATATATGTAAACACATTTTTATTTCGCTGCGTCTCCCGAACTCTCATCCGGTTCGTGACCAATTTAAAAATCATGTCTTTCGACATGATTCTTAAATTGGTGCGGGCGGAGAGAATCGAACTCTCATCGCTTGCTTGGAAGGCAGGCATATTAGCCATTATACGACGCCCGCATGTCAGCCTATTATATCAGGCTATCCTTAGTTATTGAAGTCCCCTGTCAGTTGTCGAACATATTTATTACATATTTTGTCCGGCCGAGCATATTTTGTAATACGAAGTCGTATATCGTATTTAGTGGTGTATTTTCATATCATCCTCAATCTGTTACAATTGCTTAGTTATACAACCATAACAATCTATGGCGAATGTAGCTCATTTGGTTAGAGCGACGGGTTGTGGTTCCGTAGGTAGTGGGTTCAATCCCCATCATTCGCCCCAAAATAATAATACGATCCTTGTGGTCGTATTATTTTTAATCACACTATCTCACCCGTCAACCATTTTGCTATAGTAATGACACATGGAATACGAAAAAGCAGCATCAATACTAAAGACTGGCGGTATCGGCGTACTGGCGACTGATACGTTGTACGGTGTTGTCGGACAGGCGCTCAACCAGGCAACTGTTGAAAGAATATACAGCGTCAAAGAACGTACTCCTACCAAGCCATTTATCATTTTGATTAGCGACCCTGCGGACGTAGAGCTATTTGGTATTAATCTGACAAGAGAAGAAGAACGGATACTCGAACAATACTGGCCTGGCCCTGTGAGTGTCATACTAGATTGTTTTGGCCCAAAGTTCGAGTACCTACATCGTGACACACACTCGCTTGCGTTTCGTTTACCAGCCAAGCCAGAACTGACGTCACTCATCGCAAGAACCGGGCCTCTGGTTGCGCCGAGTGCAAACCCAGAAGGTCTGACGCCCGCACCAAGCATCGACGCGGCTCGAGCCTACTTTGGCGATACGGTCGATTTTTACATTGGGGGACCTGTCGGTGACAAACCATCAAAGATTATCAAAATAACGTCAGGTGGTGTTGAGATACTTCGAGCCTAGTTTATTAGGAACTAGCCTCGTCGATAATGTGATCTGCTGCCTGCTTGTCCCCTAGTATCTTCTCAACTTGCTGGAGCGATATCTCGATAATGCTGCCCGGTTCAACATCTCCCGAAAGCATCTGCTTGGCGACGGTATTTTCGACCGCTCGTTGCACGACACGTCGCATTGGCCGTGCTCCAAGACGTGGGTCATAGCCTGCGTCAACCAAATATACTTTGGCTTCCTGCGATACGTTGACCGAGACTTTTTGTAGCTCTAACGTCTTATTCACATCCTTTAAAATCAAATCCACAACTTGTAATAACTCTTGTTTGTTAAGCGGCCGGAACATGACAATCTCGTCAAAGCGATTCAAAAACTCAGGTCGGAATTGGTTGCTGGCAATAAGCTCATCGACAAATTGGCTTTCAAACTTATCGATTTCGATACCACGCTCAATATGTTCTCGAATACGATCAGCGCCTGCGTTACTCGTTGCAATAATAATCGCGTCACGAAAACTGACCTCACGATTGCGAACATCACGCATAATACCTTCATCAAGTAACTGTAGCAATGTTGTCAAGACATTTGGATGTGCCTTTTCTATCTCATCGAGTAGCACCACACTAAACGGCTGCTTCATAACCTGAGCCGTCAAGCTGTTGGCGTCATCTGCGCCGTCTGCCAGCAAACGCTCCATATCGTCACTACTAACAAATTCGTTCATATCCAAACGTATAATATGGTCTTCACCGCCAAAATAGACACTCGCGAGCGCCTTTGCAAGTTCGGTTTTACCGACACCTGTCGGGCCGAGAAACAAGAACGTGCCGATTGGACGATTCTGATTGCGCACACCTGCCCGTGCACGACGCAGTGCATCGCTGACAACACCGACAGCCCGTGTTTGATTGATCATGCGTTCGTGAATCAAACTTTCCATGTTCAATAATGTATCACGCTCGTCATCAGTATCAGCTTTAGCAACCTTAATATTCATCGTCTTTTCGATCGCTTGTTGCACAGAACGTGCTGTAACAAGCCCGTTGTCGTCGTAGCCGGCAGCAGCCTCAAGCAACTTCAAGGCACGTCCTGGCATGGCTAGGTTGTGAATATACCGCTCGCTGAGTTGGTAGGCTTCTGTCATTGCCTGGTACATATATGTCACCCGCCGTGAATACTCAACCATCATCAAGTGGTCCTGCATAATAGTCATCGTCTCATCTTTTAACGCTGGTGATACAACGATGCGATTAAGCGCATTTGCAAGTTGACCGTTACGCTGACTGATTTTCAAAAAGCGTTGTTCGTCCATAGTTAAAATCATCTGCAAACGCCCCGCTTCGAGAACAGGAATAAGAACGTTGCTGATATCGACAGAACCTATGCCTTCCTCGAGGAACAATTCTGCATTGTCCAAGCAGACAATTATATTTTTTGCGCCATACGCTTCCCCGAGGATACTGTCCAGCAGAGCCTCTAGTTCACCTCTCCCCGCTGCTGCCGATATAAGTGCTGCTGCGTCAAGCACAAATACCTGGCGGAATCGTACGTCAGCTGGCAAATCAGCACGTGCATCAAGCAACGTCGATGCAAGAACCTGAAGAATTTCGGTTTTGCCCACACCACTTGGACCAACCAAGGCCGCATTCCTGTGCCCTTTCACAGATAGTGTCTCTATCAACTGGGTCACTGCGTCGGTATGTGCCTCTAGTTCGACTCGTGATATGCCGCCGCCTCGACTGATGTTTTGTCCAAAACGTGTTAATAGTGGTATCCAACCAAACGACCAATCACGTGCAACACCACCTGTGCGAACTGGTTTTTTATATTCATTAATAATCGTGTGGATATGGTTCTGCCATCTCACACCCTGCAGCACATCCTCA
>JAKQOF010000022.1 GCA_029565375.1 bacterium | reverse complement strand
CCTTATCTTAGATGGTTTTCCACGAAAACGCGAGCAGGCCGAGTGGCTAGTCGGACATCTTCCTGCCGGTCCACGCGATATCAGCATGGCGATTGTTATGGATGTCGCTAAGGAGGAGCTTTTAAAGCGTATTGAAGCGCGTGGACGATCGGACGACACACCTGAGGCAGTTGATGCTCGTTTGAAGATATATCACGCCGAAGTTGACCCTATTTTGACGTTTTTATCTGAGCAATCTATACCTGTCGTACATATTGACGGCATTGGTGATATCACAGATATTCATGAACGCGTTATGGACGCAGTAACAACACACTCGTAGTTATGACTCAGAAGAAAAAAACCATCGCAGAGATCGACGCTATGCGCGAAGGTGGTAAGATCTTGGCGACGATTTTTCGTGATTTAAAACAGTATGTGCAGGTTGGGATGAGCGAGCTAGAGATCGATGCCTGGGTCGCTGGGCAAATTAAAAAACACGGTGCAACCGCGACATATAAGACAGCAGAAGTGAACTTTCCTGGTGTGATCTGTATATCGGTGAACGACGCAATCACGCACAGTATCCCCACGACGTATCAGTTGCAAAAGGGTGATGTTGTCGGCTTTGACTTCGTTATTACCTATAAAGGTATGAAGACTGACAGTGCCTTTACGATGGTTGTTGGTGAAGAGCCAACTGGTGCAGTCAAACATCTGCTTCGGGTCACTGAACGTAGCCTATATGCAGGTATAGATGCGATTAAAGGACCAACGCGCGTCGGTGATATTAGTGCAGCTATTGAAAAGGTGCTCAAGGAGGGTAAGGTTGGTATTATCCGCGAGCTTGTCGGGCATGGTATTGGCCACGAGATGCACGAAGCCCCAGAAGTTCCCAACTATGGCAAGGCAGGCACAGGACCACTGCTTGTTCCTGGTGACACAATTGCCATCGAGCCGCTCACATCTCTTGGGAGCGAGCGAATTATGACTGAGGAAGACGGTTGGACGCTTGCCACAAAAGACGGTAGTCTTGCTGCTCAGTTTGAACACACTGTTCTGATTACAGAGAATGGTGCCGAGATCCTGACACAGCTATAAGCCTGGCCTTTGCAAGCTACTCCATAAGCGCTATAATCGACTCATATGCAAGAGAATTCTAAGTACGCGGTAGGCCTTGATATCGGCACGAGCACGGTCCGTTGCGTCGTTGCCCATATTGATGGAACAACAGGGGCACCGACAATTGTTGGCGTGGGAAGTGCAGCCAACAGTGGTATGCGTAAGGGCACGGTTGTTAATTTAAGTGGCCCAGCGCAAGCGATTGACGATGCACTGGGCGAAGCCGAGCGTATGAGCGGCTATCAAGTGAACGAAGCAACAATTAGTATTAACGGTGCACACATTATTAGTACACATACTGACGGTATGATTGCTGTCGGTGCTGCTGACCACGAGATTACTCACGATGATCTTATGCGTATTGAAGAAGTGGCGACGCTTGGTAAAGTACCTGCGAACCGCGCAATTCTTGATGTCATTCCGCACGCCTACAAGCTCGACGGTCAGGACAATATCAAAGATCCAATTGGGATGACTGGTACGCGCCTTGAGATTGATGCCCATGTTGTGTCTGCACTGGCACCTCATCTGACAAACTTGCAAAAGGCGACCGAGACAGCGAAAGTAATCCCTCGCTCAATCATAGTTGCCGGCGTGGCAGCCGCACGAGCAGTCCTCAGCGAGCAACAACTCGAAAACGGTGTTGCGTTGGTTGATATCGGTGGAACAACGACAAATATCGCTATCTATGAGGAAGGTGATTTGCAGTACGCGGCAGTTCTTCCTATCGGAGGTATTAATATCACTAATGATCTTGCGATTGGACTAAAGACCGATCCAGAAATTGCCGAGACAGTCAAAATTGAGCATGCATCAGGCATCGTTCGACATGAAAACTCTGGCGTGAGCATCAAGCACGGTGATGAAATTCATACATTTGAGACACGTGACATCGATGAAATTGTCGAAGCACGTCTTGAAGAGATATTTGAAGCAGTACAGACCGAGTTTAAAAAGGCCGGACGTGCTGGCAAATTACCGAGTGGTGTTGTGCTGACCGGTGGCACTGCACAGCTCAAACACATTGCTGAGTATGCAAAAGAATATCTTGGGCTTGCTGCCCGAGTTGGTAAGACATCAGGATACGGAGGTGTTGCTGATAATATCGACCAACCTCAATTTGCAACTGCAGTTGGTCTGTTATTGATTGATGCGGATAGTGACGGCAATCAACATGTTCAGAAGAAAAAGTCAGGCAGCTCGCTTGGCAGTGCAACAGGAGCGCTTTCAAAGTTCTTCGGTCGCTTCAAGGCATAGTATTGTTCTTGCATAAAAATGTTATACTAAGACAAGAATACGAAGACTAGGGAGATTAGAGACACATGCCTGAAGTAAAACCAAGTGATATACAAACCTTTGCAAGCATCAAAGTTGTTGGTGTCGGCGGCGCGGGTGGTAGTGCAGTTAATCGCATGAAGGACGCTGGCCTGACCGGTGTGCAATTTATTGCAATGAATACAGACGCTCAAGCACTTCATAACTCAAAAGCAGATGTTAAGTTGCATCTGGGTCACACGACAACCGGTGGGCTTGGTGCTGGTGCCGACCCTGCAACAGGTGAAGCAGCGGCTCAAGAATCTCGCGAAGACATCAAAGAAGCGCTCAGTGGCGCAGATATGGTGTTTGTGACGATTGGTGCGGGTGGTGGAACAGGTAGTGGCGCAGGCTACATCGTTGCCGAGGTTGCACGTGAACTCGGAATCTTGGTTGTTGGTGTTGCGACAAAGCCATTTAGTTTTGAGGGCGAAAAGCGTCGTCAAAACGCTGAGTGGGCGATTGCACAACTTGGTCGCCAAGTTGACACACTTATTACCATTCCTAACGACCGTTTGCTACAAACAATTGACCGCCGAACACCACTTCTTGAGACGTTTAAGATCGCTGATGATGTGCTTCGTCAGGGAGTACAGGGCATCTCTGAACTCATTACTGAACACGGTCTGATTAACTTGGACTTCGCTGACGTCAAAGCAATTATGAGTAATGCTGGCTCAGCACTCATGGGTATCGGTCGTGCAAGTGGCGACAACCGCGCTGCTCAGGCCGCACAACAAGCAATTGAATCACCACTTATCGAAGTTTCAATTGATGGTGCTAAGGGCGTCCTATTCAACGTAACCGGTGGCTACGACATGAGCATGAGCGAGATTCAAGAGGCAGCCGAGATTATTACCAGTGCTGTTTCACCTGACGCGAACATTATCTTTGGTGCAACACTCAAGCCTGAGCTTGAAGATGAGTTGATCATTACAGTTATCGCAACAGGTTTTGACTCCGCATACTTCCACCAAAAGTCTGATACGTCAGTTGCTGATGAAGTACCAGCGCAGACATTTGCAGCAGAAGAAGTTGTTCGTGATATCGACATGAATCTTGATCACACAGAATCAGCAAACACCTTTGCCGAAGACAATACGCATGATATTTGGAACCAACCAACAGAAGTTGAAGAAGAATCTGACGTACCTGCGTTCTTACGTCGCCGCAAGAAAAACAAGAAGTCACACGACAAGGAGGCGTAAATCCTCATGGCTAAAAAATACAAAATTGGCGATAGCCGCGTAATCGAATCACGTGAAGTCAGTGATGGTGTCACGATTCGTCGTCGTCGCGAATCTCCAGACGGCAAACGATTTACAACCTATGAACGAGTTGAAAAGCCAAACCTCGCGGTGATTAAAAAAGATGGCGCACGTGAGTTGTTTGACCGCGAGAAGCTATCGAACGCAATCAAGCGATCTGTTGGCAAGTTCTTTGCCTCAGAAGTTGAAGTTGAAGAGATGATTAACGATATCGAAGATGAACTATACGCAATTGGTGAGAACGAAATTACTTCCAAGCAAATCGGCGACAAAGTCCTGAGTGAGCTGGGTGATCGTAATGAAGTTGCCTATGTGCGTTTTGCGAGTGTGTATCACGAATTCAAAACGCTCGATGACTTTGTAAAAATTCTTGAACACAGTCGTAAAAAGAAACCCGAGGCGTAAGTCACATGAAAGTGGTGGTTGTCTACAAAAACGAGAGTGATCACGCACGGGATGTGATTGACTATCTACGTGACTTCCAGCGTCAAACGGGCCGACCGCTCGAGACACTTGATCCCGAAACTCCAGCAGGCGAGCAGTTTTGCCGCGTATATGACATTGTTGAATACCCGACGGTCATCGCTATTTCTGACGACAGCGTTATGCAGAATACCTGGCGCGGGTTACCATTACCAACGATAAGTGAGGTCAGCTATTATGTTTAAAAGAATTATCAACATCTTTAAAAAAGATGATGCAAAGCAAAAGTCGAACAGGTGGATATTTGGCACAATGCTCACTTTTTCAGTCATTGCTTTGATTGCGGCCTTTGTTTTGTCGGTAGAAAAAATTCATGTTCTGCAGGATTCAACCGCGCAACTATCATGTTCATTTAACCTCGTACTCGACTGCTCAAAGGTAATGCAAACATGGCAATCGCAGGTATTTGGCTTTCCAAATATGTTCATTGGTTTGATGGCCTACTCGGTACTCATTACTATCGCTGTACTTGGTTTAGCTGGCACAACCTTTCCGCGATTGTTCTTAAAACTCGCTAATATTGGTATCTTGTTGGGTGCAATTTTCGCATACTGGCTCTTCTTCAGTAGTGTATACGTGATCCAAGTGTTGTGTCCGTGGTGCTTAATCGTTACGTTCAGTACGACACTTATTTTGGCAGCGATTACGCACTATAATCTACGCGAGAATACGTTTAACTTCGGCAAGAAGGCCAATAAAAAGATTCAGGCGTTTCTGAGCAAGGACTATCACAAGCTTGTTGTCGCCATCTGGATTGTGCTGATGATTGCACTCGTCGTCATCAAATTCGGTGCTGCGCTGTTTGCATAAGCAGCGGTCAGTGTAGTAAAATACAGATAAGACATTCAGATTTTTATCTGATGAGCGGCTATCACCCGCGAATGTTTTCGGAAGAAATCGATTGAGAGTAAAACCGAACGAGTATCGACGCGTCAGATCGAACAACTAAGTGCTAAAAGAGTCATTTCTTTTGGAAGCCAGATGGTAACGTCCATATCGGACTCTGGCAGCCTGAAGAAGTGATTTTTTGTTTATAAAAGGATTGAAGACTATGTATACAATAACGGTCCCAGAAGTTGAAGACATGGAAGGCATCATCGAGATGCATGTGCAGTCATGGCTTGATGTATACCCTAATGATCAGTTTGGTGTATCTCGTGAGCACGTGCAAGAAAGTGTCAAAAGATTTACTAATGACGAAGGTCATCGAAAAAGGCGCGCGTATATCGAAGAGGCGCATACGAATCTCGACTATTTCCTGCGCATTGCAAAGAATGCAGACAACAAAGTTGTTGGATTTATTGATGGGCGTCGTAGAGATGACGAAAATGAGCTTGCCGGACTATATCTTGATAAAAGCGAATATGGTACAGGTCTCGCGCAAGACCTGACAGACCAGTTTTTTACGTGGCTAGGTAATGATAAAAAGGACGTACGGCTGACCGTCGCAACGTATAATGATAGAGCACAAGCATTTTATCGAAAACTTGGGTTTGCAATCGTTCCAGGAACTGAAAGACCTAAAGATACTACAGGGATTCCAATAGTTGAAATGATTCGAAAAGGAGACAAAGCATGAAGTACCAGGCAGTTATCACAGACCTTGACGGAACTGCGTTAGATTCGCCTGTTGAAAAAGTAGTAAGCTCACGGTTAAAAGATGCTATCACGGCGTTAGAACTAAAAGGTATCAAGGTATGTGCAGCAACGGGTCGAGCACAGACATTTGCGAAGCCGGTAGTCGATAGTATGGGGCTGCGTCATCCTGTGATAATCTCTGGTGGTACGAGGATTATAGACCCTAACTCCGGTGAAGAGCTTTGGAGTTGTGGATTATCTGAAACACAACTAAGAGCAGTCGTAGAGGTCCTGCGACCTACCGACTATGGCTTTTTATGGAATGACTCAACCGAAAAAGATTATTTGGATGGTGGATGGTCAATCGATACATTTACTGCATACGATTCAACGTATTTTTTTGAAGTTTGTTTTGTACCACATGATGAAGTTCAAAAGCTAGTTAAGGAATTGATGGAGAGTGTCGACGGTATAGCAGTAACGGTTGTTAATGCACAGCGACCTGATACGAATGACCTGCATATTACTAACGAGGCAGCAACAAAAGAACATGCCATTTATGAACTTGAAAAGATGATTAATGTATCAAAAGACGAAATGATTGGCGTTGGTGATGGACATAATGATATTCACTTATTCAAAGCTGTCAGTCATAAGGTCGCAATGGGCAACGCAGTACAAGATCTTAAAGATGTTGCTGATGAAGTGATTGGCGGCGTGCAACAAGATGGATTAGCGGAATATTTTGAAAAGATAGCAAAGGAGGTGGATAATGAAGTTTAAAGCAAATACGCGTCGCCGAGCGCTGGAATACGAGAAAGATCTTGTTCAGTATTGGAAGAATAACAAGACGTTTGAAAAATCGATTGCACAGCGACCAAAAGAAAATAGCTACGTTTTTTACGACGGCCCTCCCTTTATTTCCGGTGTGCCACATCACGGTACGTTGCTGAGCTCAATCGTTAAGGACGCTGTACCGCGCTATCAAACAATGAAAGGCAAGCGTGTTGAGCGTGTGTGGGGTTGGGACGCTCATGGCCTGCCAGCAGAGCGCTATACAGAGAAAAAGCTTGGCATTAACTCTCGCCAAGAAGTGATTGAATACGGTATCGAGAAGTACATCACGGCAACACGCGCAAATATGCTCGAG